>JAQTXO010000183.1 GCA_028688765.1 Acidiphilium sp.
CAAGGTCATAATGCTCGGAAATATTCCGCCGCGCGCCTTTGCGGGTGTTCGGCCGCAGCTTGTGCGCAACGAAGCTGACCGCACGGGCCCAGAGCTTGCCGCGCAGCATATCTTCCCAGGACGCTTCGTTCAGTGTGCCCGAGCGCAGCACGTCGATCAGGTTCGGGCTGTCCCACCAGCCTTCGAGATAGGCTTCGGCAAGGCCGAGACTGCCACCGAAGACCAGTTTCGCGATCATCCGGGCATCCCGCACGATCATCGTCGCGTTCGGGCCGGGCTCGGTGCCCGCGAAATGATGGACCGAACCATCCGGCAGCACCACTTCCATCGTGCCCGCCTTGATCATGCGGGCGATGCCGAGGCCGAGGCGCAACCGGCGATCGCGGGGCAGGGTGGGGTTGGCGCCCGGGCTGGCGATGGTGGCGTCGCTCATACGGCGTCTCCTCGGATGATCGGGTGGTGGGTGCGGGCAGGTTCGCGGTGGAATTTTGCGCCGCGCACGAGGGTCCTGATCGCTTCCCAGTGGATCGCGGCGATGACCTTGACGGCGACCAGCGGCATTTTCGCGATCTGGGCGAGCAGGGCCCGGTCGGTGGCCGGAGTGGCGTCGAGCGCCATGGTCGCGTTCATGCGCCTGGTCTCGGCCCCGTAGCGCAGGCTCATGCGGAATTTCGGACCCGGCCGCGTGAAGGTGAAATCATACTGGCCCTGCATGTCGAACAGCGGCGAGACATGCATCGCCTTGGCGACGCGCTGGCGGATCGGACCGGGGCCGGGCGAAACCGGGATCAGATAGCCGATCTGGTCGCCGAACGTGTTCTTCACCTGGTGCAGCACGGCACCCAGCCTGCCGTCGGCGTCGGCACAGAAATAAAAGCTGATCGGGTTGAATGCATAACCAAGGATACGGGGGATCGTCATCAAACGGATGCGCGCGCCGAACCCGGCGAGGTCGTTTTCCGCAAGGGCCGATTCCACCCACGGTCGCAGGGCCGAACCGTCGCGGGGGCCATGATCCCGGTCGTTGATGCCGATCAGCCCGAACCGGTTGTGGCGAAACACGCGGCTGCGCGCCGCAAACGCGTCGAGATCGTCGAGATCGATCGCGAGCATCCAGAGTTTGTAGGCGAATTTGGTGCGCGGCGTCGTGTGCCGGACATGACCGACGACGCCGGCATAGATCATCGCCCCGGTCATGCCGCGTGCCGGACTGCGCCGGAGCGGTCCGCGCCGGTCTGCCAGGGCACCGCAATACCGAGCGCACGGGCGACCCGCACCGCCGAGGCGATACCGTCCTCGTGAAACCCCCAGCCGGTCCACGCGCCGGCAAACCACAGCCGGTCCTGCCCCTGAATTCGCGGCAATGCCTCCTGCGCCGCCATCGCCGCGGTGTCGAAGCGCGGATGGGTGTAATGCCGGGTCAGCAGCACCTGCGCGGGGTCCGGCTCGATCAGCGGGTTGAGGCTGACCAGCAGCGGTTTCGCGGTTCGCAGCCCCTGCAACGCGTTCATCCAGTAGGTCACGCTGATCGCCTGGGCATGATCGCCGGCATCGCGCGCAAGGTAGTTCCAGGCGGACCACACCGCGCGCCGCCTCGGCATCAGGGCGGTATCGGTGTGCAGCACCGCGCGGTTGGCCTGAAACCCGACCGCGCCGAGAATATCGCGTTCGCCCTGCGTGGGCTCGCCGATCATCGCGAGGGCCTGATCGGCGTGGCAGGCGAGCACGGCCTGATCGTAATGCTCCACCCCCGCGTCGGTCGCCACGCCGATGCGATCGGCCTCGCGCACCACCCGCCGGACCGGTTGGCCCACGCGCACCCGCTCACCCAGCGCCTCACGCACCTTGGCGACATACATCCGCGACCCGCCGGTCACCGTGCGCCATTGCGGCCGGTCATTGATGGTGAGCAGACCGTGATTGTGGAAAAACCTCACGAAATGCCGCGCCGGGAACGCGCGCATTCCCGCCACCGAGGCCGACCAGATCGCGGCCCCCATCGGCAGGATGTGATCGTCGGTAAAGCCCGGCCCGTAATGGTTGCGATCGAGATACTCACCGAGCGTTTCGGTGCCGGCACCATCGAGCAGCGCGGGGGCCTCGCGGTTGAACCGGAGAATGTCCTGGATCACCCGCCAGAAGCGCGGGCGCAGCAGGTTGGATTTCTGGGCGAATAACTGGGCGAGGTTGGACCCGCCATATTCGAGCGCGCCGTTGCCGATCGAGACGCCGAACGTCATGTCGGTGTCATGGGTGGCGACGCCGAGCTGCCGGAAGAACCCTTCAAGATGAGGATAATTCCGGTCGTTCAGCACGATGAAGCCGGTATCGACCGCGACCTCCGCGCCATCGAGCGTCAGCAACTGGGTGTCGGCATGGCCGCCGAGCCGGGCTTCGGCCTCGTAGAGCGTGACGTCCCACGCATCGCGGGCCAGCCACGCCATCGACATGCCGGCGATGCCGCCGCCGATCACCGCGAGTTTCGGCTTGTCGTTGATCATGAGGGTGAGTTTCCGATTTCCTTCAGTGCCGCCAGCGCGCGATCCCGGCCCGAAGCGAGATCGACGATCGGTTCCGGATAAGTCCTGCCCAAAATGACGCCCGCCCCGCGCAGAACGTGTTGCGGCGCGTCCCACGGCGCATGGATCACCTCGTCCGGCAGGTTCGCGAGTTCCGGCACGAAGCGGCGGACATAGGCGCCGTCCGGATCGAATTTCAAACCCTGCAAAACCGGGTTGAAGATTCTGAAATAGGGTGCGGCATCGGCACCGCACCCCGCCACCCACTGCCATGAGGCGGCGTTGGATGCGGCATCGGCATCGACCAGACAGTCCCAGAACCAGGCCTCGCCGGTCTGCCACGGGATCAGCAGATGTTTGACCAGGAACGAGGCGGTGATCATCCGCACCCGGTTATGCATCCAGCCGGTCTGCCAGAGCTGGCGCATTCCGGCATCGACGATCGGAATTCCGGTCCGGCCGCGCTGCCACGCATGCAGTTCCCCGGGCGCATCCC
This sequence comes from Acidiphilium sp., assembly GCA_028688765.1. Classification (GTDB taxonomy): domain Bacteria; phylum Pseudomonadota; class Alphaproteobacteria; order Acetobacterales; family Acetobacteraceae; genus Acidiphilium; species Acidiphilium acidophilum. The sequence goes on from JAQTXO010000183.1 coordinate 3,016, forward strand.
GCCACGGCATCGCGGCGAATTGCGCCTTCATCGGCACGGTGTCGAGGTCTTGGTTGTGCCAGAGCAGGTAGGCGGCGAATTCGCGCCAGACCAGTTCCTTCAGGAAGGTCGTGCGACCCTCCGCGCGCGTGGTGCGTGCGGCCTCGGTGGCGCGCCAGACCGCATCGATCGCGATTTCGCCCCAATGAAGGTGGGGCGAGAGCATCGAGGTGCCGGATCTGCCGGTCAGATTGCGCTGCCGGTCATACTCATCGAGGTCGGCGTCGAGGAAGGCGGTGAGTCGCTCATGTGCTCCCGCTTCGCCCGGTTGCCAGGTTTCGGCCAGCCCGCCGGACCAGTCGGGCCGGGTCGGCAGCAATTGCCAGTCATCCAGCGCGTCGCTTGCAACATCCGCGATACTCTCGATCCGCCGCGGTGCCGCAATCGCCGGGCGGGCGCTGAACGCCTCGAAACAGGCGCGTGAAAACGGGGTGTAGACACCATAGACGCCACCGGTCTTGTTCACGATCTGCTCGCCCCCGAACATCAGTGCCGAACGATGACGGTGGAACGCGATATCGCGCTTTGCCAGTGCCTCGGCGACCGCGCGATCCACATGACGCAGCCACGGCTCGTGCGCCCGCCCGGCATGCACTGCTTGAGCCCCGAGCGTCGCCGCCAGTTCCGCGATGATCGCCGCCGAATCGCCGCGCCGCAGCACCAGTTTCGCGCCCCGCGCCGCACAGTCCTTTGCCAGCGATGCAAGCGAGTGGTGCAGCCACCACAGCGAGGCACCGCCCCATTTGGCAGCGGGGTCGAGCACGAAGACCGGCACGATCGAACCGGACTCAAGCCCCGCTGCCAGAGCCGGATTATCGGCAAGGCGCAGATCGTTGCGAAACCAGACGAGGCTGATCGCCATTACGCGGCCCTGGCGGCATGAGCGAGCGGAAAGGCGAACACCCGGTCCCGGCTGAGCATGAACACCTGCCCGCCACGCGGAAACAGGGCGCGGATCGGCGCTGCCGTCACGTCCAGCCCGCCGGTATAGGCGCCGAACGAGGGCAGCAGGACACGGTGCTGGTCGGTCACGAAGCAGGGCCGGCCAATGGCGGCGGCACGCGTCGCGATCCGCGCCCTGGGATGAAAATGTCCGGAAAACTCCACCATTCCGGCCTCGACCTCGCCCGCCTCATGACGAAACACGCAGTGATCCTCGTGCCACGACTCCATGCCGCCGACGCCCTGATCGTGATTGCCCGCGATCCACACGAATTGGTGCGTCGCCTCCAGCCGGGCGATGCGGGCGGCATCCTCTGCGGCCAGCCGTGCGGGTCCGGCGGCATCGTGAAACGAATCGCCCAGCGCGATCACGGTCTCCGGCGCGTAATGCCGCAATAACAAAGCCAGCCGGTCCAGCGTGGTCCGCGTGTCGTAAGGCGGCACGAGCGACCCGCGCGCGGCACTGGCGGAGGCTTTTTCGAGGTGCAGATCGGCCACGATCAGCGTCCGCCGCGCCGGCCAGATCACCACCCCCGCAGGGTCGAGCATGAAACGATGGCCGGCGCGATGGATCGGGGCAGCATTCATGGAAGCCTCCTTTCCATATTGTTGCGTGTCACGCCAGATGGACACAAGGCGTGACCCCGGCCTCGGCGAGCAACGCCTCCGCTTCGGCGAGCAGCGCGTCCTCGGCCTCGCCGCCGCGCACCTGTTCGCGGCCGATTTCAAGCAGCACCGGCACGGCGAGCGGCGAGACGCGCCTGAGCCGGCGATGGGTGATCCGCCCCTGCACTCGCGCCAGCATCCCGGCGATCCGGGCGAGATCGACCAGCCCATGCGCGGCGTCGGCCCGGGTGGCGCGGAGCAGAATATGGGTGGGGTCGTGTTTGCGGAGCACATCATAAATCAGATCGGTATTGATACTGACTTGTCTACGGCTGCGCTCGCCGCCCGGATGCGTCCGCTCGATCAACCCGGCGATCACCGCCACGTTGCGGAAGCTGCGCTTGAGCATCGTGCTCTCATCCATCCAGGCTTCCAGATCGTCGCCGAGCATGTCCTGTTCGAACAGGCGGGCGATGTCGCCCGGTTCGCGCGCGCACCACACCCCCAGCACGTAGTCGGTCGCAACGAATCCCAGAGGCTGGCCGCCGAAGCGTTCCAGCCGCCGGGTGATCAGCATGCCGAGCGCCTGATGCGCCTGCCGCCCCTCGAAGCAATAGGCGACCAGATACCACCGCCCGCCGCGCGGAAACGTCTCGACCAGCAGATCGTCCGGACCGGGCAATGATGAGCGCGCCGCCTGCAGGTCCAGCCACTCCCGCACCGGTTCGGGGAAATGCACCCATTGCGCGGGGCTGTGCAGCATCGCGCGCACCCGGTCGGCCAGATTGGTGCTCAACGGCATCCGCCCGCCGACATAAGTGGGAATTTTCGGCTCGCCGCTTCCGCCATCGGTCACGATCACGCTGGTCTCGCGAATCCCGACGAAGCGCAGCCGCCGCCCGGCGAACAGGAACGTGTCGCCGGGGGTCAGCATCGCGACGAAATATTCCTCGATCTCGCCGAGCGTGATGCCGCCGCCGCGCCCGCCGCCCATCCGCACCTTCAGCACCGGCGCTTCGACGATCGTGCCGATATTCATGCGGAACAGCCGCACGATGCGCGCGTTGCGGACATGGACCATGCCCTCGGAATCGCGGAACAGCTTACGGTACCGCTCATAGACCGACAGCGCGTAGCCGCCATCCTCGACGTAGCGCACCACATCGTCGAAGTCGCGGCGCGACAGGGCGGCGTAGGGAGCGGCGGTGCGGATTTCGGCGAACAGATCGTCGGGATGGAACGGTCCGGCGCAGGCCCGTCCGAGCACGTGCTGGGCCAGCACATCGAGCGCGCCCTCGCGCGGCGGATCGCCATCGAGGTCCAGTGCCGCCACACCCTCGATCGCGGCGGCGCATTCCAGCACCTCGAACCGGTTGGCGGGTACCAGCAGAGCGCGCGAGGCTTCATCGAGCCGGTGGTTGGCGCGGCCGAGTCGCTGCATCAGCCGCGACACGCCCTTGGGCGCCGCGACCTGAATGACCTGATCCACCGCCGCCCAGTCGATCCCGAGATCGAGCGAGGAGGTCGCCACCACCGCGCGCAGCCGCCCCGCCGCCATCGCCGCCTCGACCTTGCGGCGCTGGTTCACATCGAGACTGCCGTGATGC
>JAQTXO010000184.1 GCA_028688765.1 Acidiphilium sp.
AGGACAATCTTTATTACCCCTCGACGTTCGACGGCGACTCTGCCTATGGCGGTGCCGCGGCGCTCGGGGCCAACGCCTCGAAGACGCAGGGGACGCTCGCATTCGGCGGTGCCTACGCGGCGCACGGCATCAAGGCCGACGCCTGGTACTACGATTTCTACGACTTCGCTGCGATGGCCTATACCGACGCCTCCTACACGTTCAAAACCGGAACCGGAATCGATCCGTTCATCGCCGGCCAGTATCTCCGCGAAACCGGCAGCAACAGCGTCCTGAACGGCAATCGCGGGGGCACCGCGATCGATGGCTACAAAGGCAACGGCGTCGATGCCACCGCTTTCGGCTTTCAGACCGGCATCAGCTATGCGATTGACCGCAGAATATTCGGTGACGGCAGCATCGCTCTCTCGTACAACAACCTGCCCGGTCACGCCGGATCGGTCGGCGATGGCGCGATCGTCTCGCCGTTTACCGTCGGCTATGCCACCGATCCGCTCTATACCACGGCGACGCTGCGCGGGCTGGTCGAACTCGGCCCGGGCGACGCGGCAAAACTGGCGGTCACGCAGTATATGCTGGACAAGCAGATCATTGCGGTGATCGGGATCACCAAATTCAATACCAGGCTCGAGGGCAGCAACAACGAAGTCGATTTGGACCTCACCTATGCGCCGGGCGGCCGGTTCAAAGGTCTTTCGATCCGCGATCGCCTCGAAGTCAGCAATGCCAGTTACATCTACAATAACGGCGCGACCGGTAACCGGGGGCACTCCTTCGTCTATGACCGCGTCATGTTGCAATATAATTTCTGACGGTGCGCGGCGGGCAGGCGGTGGATTGCGGGGGCAATCCACCGCATTCGACCGCTTGCAGCACCGCCCGCGCGCGGCTTGCGCCCACCCTACCCATTGGATATACCCTGCCGGCGACGGAGGCTGTCATAGCTCAGGGGTAGAGCACCTCATTGGTAATGAGGAGGTCGAGGGTTCAATTCCCTCTGACAGCACCATTTTTTTGTGCGCAAGCGGGGCGTTGGCGGCACCAGCGATGTTTCGATGTCGTGAGCAGAGGCGCAGATGTGGGCGCGATGGCCGGCGGGTTGCCAAGTCTTCACCGGATCGTTGCTGATTTAACTTGCTCTGTCTGCCCGACAGTACCAGAGTCACGGCATGAAAACGACAAGTGGACCGATCATCGATATGACCCCGTCTGGCGAGTTCGCGCGGGAACCGATAGCCGGGCCGACACTCGGGGTTATTTTTGCCCGTGTCGTCGCCTTCGCCATTTTGCTCGGCTTCGCGGCGATCGCGTTCTGGCTGGCGATTTTTACCATTCCGTTGCTGATAATCGCGGGACTCGGCGGCTACGCATATCTCCGGTTCAAAATGCGCCGCCACGGCGTCCATTTCCGCCCCATCGTCGTGAGCAACTTCAAGCGGTGATGTTTCGCGCCGTGCGGGACCGGGTTCTAACCGGTTCTCACGGCGCACTGTAACCTGCGATTGTGTCTGGAAAAATTGCATAGCGGCCTATTCCCTGTAGCAGCCACCGGTTTACACCTCTGGGTTGATTGACGCGATCCTGCAACTAACTATTTTGCTTGCAGGACGTTAACTCAGACCGTAAGACGGTTTCGTATGTGGATCATTCGCTGTGCGCAGGCTTGCCGTGGTGTCGTTCTCAGCCATCCGATCGCGGCGGGGATCCCGGCTGCCGTTGTAACGATCGGGGCCGGGGCGGCGCTGTCGATGCTCACCGCGCAAAAGCCACCGATGCCCCAATTGCCGTGCGGTTGTCATCAGGTCTGGGTGGCACCGGTGGTGCCCATGACGCCTGCAACCTACGGGAGTGTCATTCGTTCGCTCGGTGATGCCGCACTCGCGGGAATCCCTCTGGCCGATTCGCCGGGAGGATCGATCGTCGGCACGCCGCAGATCAGTGGAGTGCCGCCTGCTCTGCTCGTTCCGGTCACGGCGATCGTGCCTCCCCCGGTTCGAAACACGCCACCCGATGTCCCGCCCGCATCACCGCCCGCATCCCCGCCCGTAGTCCCGGTACCCGAGCCGGCCTCGCTGCCGCTGCTTCTTGCCGGGGTGTTCATGCTTTTCGCAACGCGCCTGATCGCACGACGGGGCTGAAGCGTCACCCGGCCTCGGCATCCATCCGGTGAGCCGGCGGGATCGGTGCGAAATAGCGTGCCACGAGTTCCGCAGCCAGAGCCTCGACTGCCGCATGCGTCGATTCGAGCTGGGTACCGATCGCTTCGGGGCCGCCGCGTCCCTTCGCCAGCGAGAGAGCCAGCCCCTGCAAGCCGCGCGTCAGTCGTGAGGCGCTGATCGCCTGGTCTTCGGCCCCGATCCGCCGCAACGCGACCGCGAGCGCATCGAGCTGGAAGGCCAGACTGCGGGGATAATCGACCGCGCCAATCAGCAGTTCGATCGCCGGAATGGGCGAAATCGGGCCGGCATGGAGGAATTCGTAGCTCAATTGCGCATCCGCAAGCTCGATCGCGAGCGAGAGGCCGGGATCGAGGCGATCGACCGTGCCATCGAGGAGAATCCCCAGCGTCTCGGCCAGGGCTTCGGCTCGCTCAAGTCGCCGTCCGATTTCGAGAAACACGAAACCGCCGCTGCGCGAGGCATCCTCGGCGATGACGCCGTTGAATACGGCGACGAAGCCGAGACACGCGGTGTGCGCGGCGGGATCGCTGTCCGGCTGAGAGGGTATCCGGTCGAGCGCTGCATGCACCAGTTCCCGCATCGATATACTGAAGCGTTCGCCGCAATGGTCGAGCAACCGGCGAACCTCGCCGATCAGCTCGCTCAGAGGACGTTCCTTGTCCAGCGTTTGGTGCAGCCGCCGCGCCGAGAGAAAGGGGCCGGTGGTTTCATCCGGCAATAATCGCGCCTTGATGAGGCACGAGGCCAGCATCGCCCGCTGCGCCACTTCGTGCGGAAGGCTGCTCGCATCGATAAATCGCGGGAGCGCCAGCCGCAGCAGCCGTGCTGCGGCGTCGAGCCGTTCGACCATGCGCCCGAGCCAGAGAAGGTCGTCGGCGAGGCGGCTCGGCAGTTCGGTTGCGATCCGTCCCGCCGCGCGGACCACGCTTCGGTTCGGCGGGCTTGCGGTACCGTGATCGGTTTCGCCCGAATCGATTACCCAGATATCCTTGACCACTTCCTGGCCGTCGGCGCGCCGGGCGAATCCCAGACCGCCGGGCAGCACCCGCCATACCGCGCCGATCCGGATTGCGAACAACCGGTGGCTGATGGTCGCGAAATCGAAAGTCGCGGCCCCGGCAACGGGGGCCTGCTCCGCATCGAGCCCGGAGGGTGGCGCGACCGGGCGCAACTGCGGAAGCGTGCCGTGCCAACGCTCATATACCATGTCGAGGAACGGTCTCAGCCGATCGTCCCCGAGCACGCCGCTGCCGGGCGCGTTGAGCATCGTGCCGCTATTGCTGCGCAGGACCCGGAACAATCCGGCGATCCCGTGGGCTGGCGCACCGCCCTGCTCCAGGGGATCGATTCCACCGCTCGGCGCCATTCGCAACAGGAGGCTCACCGGGAGCGACCCCGCCAGGGTACGCAGGCGCAGCGTGCCGCCCGCGCACGACAGATCATCGGGGCGGAGGACCAGCGCGCCGATCTGCCGTGCCAGAAGCCGGGCATCGGCGAAATCGGCATCGCCGCCGGCAATCAGGCCGACCGGCCCGCCCCCCGCCTCGTCATGCAGCCAATCCTGCAGGCTTTCGACCACCGGCCGCTGGCTCGCCAGCGTCACCTTGCCGAACAATTCCGGCATGACCTCCGCGACCGAGCGGCGGATCGACATAGCCAGCCCCAGGCCGCGGGCTTGATCGGTATGGTCGCGCAACACGCCGAACCGGCCGGTGGCCGGGTCGCGCACGAGGTCCACCGCATAGAAACTCAGGCGCTGGCCCCGAAAGCCCGGCTGCCGCGCCAGCTGCCGCACGAAGTCGGGCGCGCCGAACAGAGCCGATACCGGAATCAGATCATCGGCGATGCTGGTCTGGGCGCCGTAGATATCGTCGAGCAGCGTGCCGAGGAACGTCGCCCGCTCCACGAGCCCGGCGGCGAGCGCTGCGAATTCGTAATCCATCAGCGGTACCGGTATCGGGTCGAGCCGCGGCGCTGTTCCGGCCCCGCTCGGCTGATCGAACCGCGTCCGCCGGTCCAGCGCTGCCGCCCGTGCCGCGAATTCGGTCGCTCCGATCACCTGCATGGCATCGACCACCGGCCGCCACGCCGTCCTGATATGGCCCTTCGCGTCGATCAGGCCGCCGATGGCGTCGCGTCCGTGCATCCCCCCGCATAACACCCCGGCGGGTTCGATGCGAGAGCGCGCTGAACCCGATCCGATAACCGCAGTCGCACGGCGTGAGATCATTTTCTTGTTGCATCGCGGCGGCGGTGCGACAAACATGCATGAACCGGATAAGGATCGATAATGGACCACGAACAAGCGGCGATTTTCGCAGACTACGCGCCCCATCCGTATTTCTGTGAACTGACCCGCAAGCGGGGTGACGATCAGGGGGTTCCCGAACTGGTCCGCGCCCGCCTCGCCCGCATCGGCGTCGAGGCCCTGCGCGCCCGTGCCACCCTTGCCGAAACCGACCTGATCGATCTCGGCATCACCTTCACCGTCTATTCGGATGCCACCGCGATCGACCGCATCCTGCCGTTCGACTGCATCCCCCGCATCATCACGCCGTCCGAATGGCGCATCATCGAAACCGGCGCGATCCAGCGGGTCACCGCGCTCAACGCCTTCCTGCATGACATCTACCACGATGCGAAAATCATCCGCGACGGCATCATCCCCGCCGATCTGGTGTTCGGCAACGCCAATTTCCGCCCCGAGATGCGCGATTTCGCGGTCCGCCACGGCACCTATGTTCATGTCTGCGGCATCGACATCATCCGCGACGAAGCCGGTGATTTCCGCATCCTCGAAGACAACGCCCGTACCCCCTCCGGCGTCTCCTACGTCATCGAGAACCGCCACCTCATGCTCCGCGCGTTTCCGGACCTGATGTCCGGCGTCAAACTCCGCCCGGTCGATGATTACGGGCGTCGCCTCCGTGCAGCGATGACCGAAATCGCCCCTGGCGAGGTGCAGGACCCGCAGGTCGTCCTGCTCTCGCCCGGCATTTATAATTCCGCTTATTTCGAACATGTGTTCCTCGCCCGCGAAATGGGCGTGCCGCTGGTTCAGGGCTCGGATCTGACCGTCGAGAACGACCGGGTCTATATGCGCACCACCACCGGTCTCTGCCGGGTCCACACCATCTACCGCCGCCTGAATGACGATTTCCTCGACCCGGAAGTGTTCCGCCCGGAAAGCATGCTCGGCGTTCCGGGTCTCATCCGGGCCTGGCGTGCCGGCAATGTCGCGCTGGCCAATGCGGTCGGTACCGGTGTTGCCGACGACAAGGCGGTCTATGCCTACATGCCGCGGATCATTCGCTATTATCTCGGTGAGGAGCCCATCATCGAGAATGTCCAGACCAATATCTGTCGTGAACCCGAAGGCCTCGCCTATACGCTCGAACATCTGCACGAACTGGTGATCAAGCCGGTCGGCGAATCCGGCGGCTACGGCATCACCATCGGCCCGCGTGCCAGCAAGGCCGAACTGGAATCGGCGCGCGCCGCCATTCTCGACGATCCCGCTCAATGGATCAGCCAGCCGATGATCGCACTTTCCGTCGCACCCACCCTCGCCGAGGAAGGCATCGGCCCGCGCCATCTCGATCTGCGGCCCTTCGTCGTGACCGGTCGCGTCAGCTGGGTTCTGCCCGGCGGCCTCACCCGTGTCGCGATGAAGCGCGGCTCGCCCATCGTCAACTCGTCACAAGGCGGCGGCTCGAAGGATACCTGGGTTCTGGCAGGGGGGAACTGAGCATGCGCGTCGAACCGGTTCTGCTCGCCCGCGACGCCGAAGGCCTGTTCTGGATGGCCCGCTATCTCGAACGGGTCGAAAACCTCGCCCGCCTGATCGATGTGGTGCAAAGCTTCGAAAGCCCCGGCCGCGAGGCGGAATCCTGGACCGCGCTGGTCGCGATCATGTCCGATCAGGACAAGTTCGAAAGCTACGACGCCGCCAGCGATCCGGATGCGGTCAAGCGGCTCTATCTGCTCGATCCGACCAACCCGAC
>JAQTXO010000185.1 GCA_028688765.1 Acidiphilium sp.
GAAACATTCATCGGAACCCACCGTCACCAACGCTTCGATGACCTCATTCGTCGGCTCTTGCATCACGAGCCCGACAAGGAAAGGCACGGCCTCGCATCGCCCCGCAACACCGAGGGCGATCGCGGCATCACGGGCGACGTCGTGATTAAGATCTTCAAGCAATTCGATCAGGCGTGGAATCGCCGCGGGCCAAAAGCGCGCAGATCGACAGGCGCTGGCGCGCAGATCGGGTTCGCGCGCGTTCAGCGCATCATGCACGATAGTCGGTGGCACCCGTGCCCTGAGCCTCGCGGCCGCCTTCAGGGCAAATGGCAGACCGGGTTCCGCAACGACATGATCAGCGAGCAATCGCTGCAGCGTTGCGGCTGCCTCGGGGCCACCAACCGCCGCCAATCCCGCCAAGGCTACGGTTTGCTCGCGAACCGGATGGGTCATCCCGAACCCCTTGAACCGTCGGCGCAACGCATCGAGCGCCGGAACGGCCCCGGCGATCTGACGGCGGACGGCCTCATCCACGTAGGCTGAACAATCCGCCGATCCCACGAGCGGCGGTTTCTCCAGCAAGAGCCTGTCATCGACGGTTCGCGGATCGATTGGCCCTGAGACCGGCGGTGCCGTCGCTGCACGCACCGGTGCATCCCAGCCACCTCCGGCGAATAGGTCGCCCTGGCCAGGCAAGGCTGATCCCGGCAAGTCTATCTCATCCTTCGGTTGGCTGAGGCATGAGGCCTAGTAATCAAACGGTCCACGGTATTCCATCGTTTTTTGATGGCGACGTGCCGCGTGTCGCGCGACAATCAGGTTCTCATCCAGATTGTCGCGCTACAGGCGACGCGGAAATATCGGCCTCGGCGCGGATCCAGCATCCTTCCATCACTCAGGCAACCCCAAATTTCGGTCGCTGGCTGTTTGTAGGTTAAGTGTTTAGTGGCGTGCTCGCATCCCCCAGATGGTTCGTGCCAGATGAAGTTCACCTGCTTTTGCCCGCGATACCATGCCGTGGAAGTATGCTCCCGGGCTGCCCCGAAAGTGACAGGGTGGCTTTGCTGAAACTATCGCTACAGCGACTGCGGCCTGCTCTCGTCCCATTGCCACGCAGGCATCGCCCCAAATAGACTTCGATATTCCAAGTTCATCTCGAAGCCAGTCTGCAGCGTCAACAATCTCAAACCAATTTGGTTTTGCATCTCGCAGGTATGTTTTCATTCGTGGCGCAAGTCTTATCAATTCAACAGGTGTTATCTTGAGGTTTGCATCATACGTATTTCTAATACTATCCGCCGTTCCATTATATAGCTTACCGGTACGGTTTTTCTCAATAGCCCGTGCATTTTCAATTGGTTGGAGGCGGCCTTGGCCTCTTAACACGTTAGGCTCCGTTCTTCCCTGAGCAATTACAGTATCCTTTGGATTTAAAAGTTGATTTGTAGTTGTAATATGGGGGCAATTTTTTGGCCCCTTGGGGCCAATATCCACAGGTGTATCGAGCACAGAAGGTTGTGTTTTTTCATGTCCATGACAGGCGGATTCTAGATGTTGGCGCATCTCACACTGCACGGCTTCCAACGTTGCTAAGGCATTCTCCATTTCGGGAGAACTTTTGCGATCGGCGACACCACGTGAAGCCATTGTCGCGGCGGTACGGTAGGCGTCCCACTCGGGACCAGTAATTTCCTGCTCGTCCGCGGTTTGAAGTAGCTGGCGGATGCCGTTCCTGGCGATCGTGGCCCGGCGCCTAAGAGCAGACATACGTGCTCGCTCTTCTTTGCCGGCCTGAGCGATTGCCCGGAATTCGGCAAAGCGACTAGCGATTGGTGATAGATCGAAACCGTAGGCTTCGATAATCCGCCCCTGAGGCCCCCGTCGACCGTATCGCTTACCGTTCGGACTGTCCTTCATCACGACAAGGCCTAGCTCAACCAAGTGACGATTTAGATTCTTTACCTGGCTTGGACCTAGGCCCATTTCTTGTTGCTGCATCGCTGCCGACGGCCACACGATCGGTCGCGACGACGGTTGCCAGTCGACGGCGTTAGTAAACCGAAACAGCCAGTCAACGGCATGTATGACGGTCGGTCGCAATCCGAGATATGGTGCCGCCGCTTTAAAGGCGGCAAGCGCTTGCCCGGGATTCATTGCGGTCTCGAAGGCATATGACTCAGCATCCTTAATCGTGCCGAGCATAGAGGGCGTTAGCTTACGCAGGCCGAGAGCTGAGCGACTGCCCCGCGACGCCACCTGACGACTGGTGTCCATGGTGATCCTTCTTCTGTTGAGGATCGTGGCGGACATGACTCTCCTGATCAGGCGAAAACGGCAATTTTCGCTTGGCAAAAGTGCAAAGGTAAGCTATCTTAGCTTTTGGAAGATGATAGCTACTCGGTCGCCACGACCGTGGATGGAAGCCCGCCCGGCAAGGCGGGTTTTCTATTTCTGCCTCACTTCATGATTCCACTCCCATGTTGCGGCAAACGTCCCTGACCCGTGACAACAATGCTTCCACGATGTCTTTGGGCAGATTCGTCTCGTTGAAGCGGATGCGGATCTGCCCCGGCTTCCTCTCCACTTTGAACCTTGGTACCGAAGTCGCCTGTGTATCCGCGAGAGCTCCCGACTGTGTATGTGAGAGAATTCGGAGGACCAAGTCAAACCTCTGGTCGCTGTCAACCACGTCACCCTCACGGCAGGTTTCGAAGATTCTCCCCTTTTCCAATTTCCAGTTCAGTTGCGCCACATTCTTCGCTAAATCCATCCACTTTCGACGCCCGGTCTTCTGGGCAGGGCCAATGAATTCTACCAGATCGTCCGGCAACACGGTCGCAACGCTGATCATCCGCGAAATCTCAGTTTTGTCTACATGCAAGGCTGAGCAGATCACGTCTCGCGGAAATTTCCTTGCTTCTAATCGGGCTGCAAAAATGGCCCGTTCGATATAGGACAAATCTAGCCGGCTCTGATTTTCCTGTCCCTGGGCAACGACCAATTGATCGTCCGTCAACGCCTTGACCATCGCTTTGACCGGAAGGCCTAGTGTCTTAAGGGCGCGGTATCGCCTATGCCCAAATGCTATTTGATAGCGGCCCTCTAATTCGGGATGGGGCCTCAACAAGATGGGCGTCTGTTGGCCGTGCTCACGGATAGACCTGACGAATTCCTCCATATCGCCGCCATCACCAATGCGATCTGTGATGAAGGATGGGTCGATCAGATCAGTCGAAATCTCGACCACAAGACCCCCTGTTTCGATCTTCTCTTTCGAATTCCGCAGGTCGGCTGCCATTGCTTCAAAAGATTCGCTCATGGCCCCCACGACGCCAACGCCACGTGCCACGGGTTTCCGCGCTGTCGGAAGTTGAACCGGGACTTGGGTGGGTCCTGACGTTTTTTCCGCGGGTGGTGTCAGCAGATGCTCGAGAAGATTCTTCCGGCCCATCCTTAGCTGCTCCAAGCCTGGTCGATTAATAGTTCGATCTCAGCGTTTACCTGATTCATAGATTCTAAAGCACGATCATAGGTTGACCGTGTGAATTGCTCCCTGGTGACCTCGTAAAGCGTTTGTTTTGTGATCGCGGCATCTGATATCGCGGTGCTTTTTACCATGGCGTTTGTGAGCACACGTTCCCCAAAGAGGGATCGCATAAATGCTACCATCTGCGTCTGCGGGCCGTCTGTCGGCTCGTGGCGTGTCACGAGATAACGCATCCAGTCGTACTGCATGTTGCCGCCGGCCTTGGCTACGACGGCAAGTAGCTCGGAAGTCATGAGCAGGAATTGGCACATCGACATGATGTCCAGCATCTGCGGATGCACAGTTACGAGCACCGCCGTGGCGGCACATAATGCCGAAAGTGTAAGGAAACCTAGTTGGGGGGGGCAGTCTATTATAACCACGTCGTAATCATCCTTAACCTCAGCAAGGGACTGAGATACGCGAGAAAAGAACATGGATGATCCGGCCTTCTTTTCTGCTAGGGCGACAGGACTCTCGTGTTCGAACTCCATTAACTCAATATTACCGGGAATAAGGTCGAGACCCGGGAAGTATGTTTTCTTGATGACGTCAGCCGTAGGTCGCCGCCCTTCGGTATATTTAATCGCTCCATACAAAGTTTCATCTGGTCCGACATCGAACTCCGGCTGATATCCATGCAGTGCCGTAAGGCTCGCCTGCGGATCGAGGTCTACCGCCAACACACGATAGCCGCGTAGGGCCAAAAACTGCGCAAGATGAGCTGCAGTAGTAGTCTTCGCCGAGCCTCCTTTAAAATTGGCGACGCATATGACCTGCAGGTGCTGATCCGGCGCCCGCTGTGGCAGGTATCGTCGATCGCCCTTACCACCTTCGTCGAGGAACTCTCGAAGCGCTCTTATATCGGCAAAAGAGTAGGATCTTCGGCCATGCGCTTTAGTCTCTGGCGTCGGGCCTTTGCCTTCCAGGGTTAATTGCCGCAAGTAGCTATCCGCAACACCGATGATTTTTGCGGTCTCAGTGGATGAGAATCGTCGTAACGTTTTTTCGGCTTTTGGTGGAAAGAGTTTTAGCCGGTGCTCATGCAATTTTTCTGAAAGGCCACTAGCGTCGCGCGCGATCAAATCGTGCAGAGCTGTCGCGTCTGCCGTTGAATTGGCCTGGTTCGTATCCACGCGACTTTTCGTTGGTGACGACATTTAGCGACTTTCAGGGCTATTTCCGTCTGTATGTTCCGATTCGGCCTCTTCATGCAAGTAAAATCGTCTATGCGTGCTGCGCCACGTGTTCGGAAGATTAAAGCTTTTCCGAAGCATAGGGCCCGATCCTTCCAGATAGGCCGAAGTTCTTGTGTCTCCGCCTTGGTTACCCCCCCTGCCCTATCGAGGTTCCGAACACCCAGCATTGCTGATTCGGGGACTGGTGAAATGGAGGCGTGTCGATTTGCCCGATTCCAACGGGTCAGCCAGGATAATGAAGACGGTCTATTGCCCGCCGTTTAGTTTCCGATTCCGGAGAGCCCTGGTTGCTGAACTGGACCCGGCGGTGAGGACCAACGGTGGTTGGAATTAGGGTGGAAGCGGCGCCGTTCCGATTTCCGTTTATGTTACGCTGCTTGCTGCTGTCGTGGCTGTGAGTATTTGGGCAACGTGTTAGCCTTGTCCAAGCTGGGCCGAAAGACCAGCGTCATATCCACAGCCGCCGGCGGCAGCGCGCCGATCATCTCTTCGTGCCGGACCTCCATCGGCATTCGACTGCTCAACTCCTGATTGGGGCGTTGGTTATTTTAAATGGCCATCTATTGAGAAAGCCCAGCACGCGTCCCGCTCCCAACGGCATAGAACGCGATGTAGATATCCTCGTATTTCAGCGATCGCCAGAACCGCTCGATGAATACATTGTCCATCCAGCGTCCCTTGCCGTCCATCGAGAGCCGGGTTTCCGCTGCGCTCTGCACACGGCTAAATTCCTCCGAGGTGAACTGCGAACCTTGGTCAGTATTGAAGATCTCCGGCTTGCGGTACCCCCAACGCATCCTCCAGCGCCGGGAGCAGAGGCTGATATCCATCGTGTTTGATACCCGCCAGGGCAGCACCTCGTGGCTACACCAGTCCATGATCGCCACCAGATACAGAAATCCCCGGCCGATCGGCAGATACGTGATATCGGCGCACCACACCTAATTTGCGCGGTCGATCTTCAGATAGCGACGGGGATACGGGTCGATTTTGTCACCGGCACCCGGCTGGCTGGCCCGCGGCTTGGGACCCAGCCACACGATCCCCATCAGACGCATCAGCGGCCGCACCCGTTTGCGATTCACCCGCAAGCCATCATCCGTCAGTAGCACCACAAGCCTTCGTTACCTTAGAAACGGGTGCCGCAGGAATAATTCATCAATCCGGCGCTGCAGTTGGAGATTGATGTCATTCGCCGGCCGGCGCGCTCGAGACACCCCAGATCGGGCTACCTCGGCATCCTATCGGATCTTAGGATCAAACGCGCGCGCCGCATGCTCACGCAACTGCTTCTTCCAAGCGGAAATCTGGTTCGGTGAACCTGATAGGGGGTCGCCAAATCGGCAACCGTCGCCTGCTCACGCAACCCTCCCACGTCAATCCTAGCCATCAATGCCGAGCAAGCGCCCGTCTATTTTTTTGCTTACACTTCGCTCCGTTTAACTCGACAGAGCGACGGCTCTTTCGATTAAG
>JAQTXO010000186.1 GCA_028688765.1 Acidiphilium sp.
TGCTGGACACGCACGCTATTCATCACATGGGGCGGGGGGTGAGAAAGTGGGTGTGAGGAAGGAAGGCTACTTTTTTGAAAAAAAGGTGCACAAAAACTTTCGCTCCGTGGGGGCACGGGCGTTTTCACGGGCACGGGCCCAGAGTCAGAGAGTTTTTTGGTTCTTTTTTGCAAAAAAGAACAACTTCCTTGCGCGGTCAAACACCGGATGACCGTTCAGCAGCAATGGCGGCTATCCGGGGATGATCGGCATTACCAAATTCGCGGCGTGGGCGGCGCCGGGACTGATGAGTGATCCGCATTTCATCTTCGGTGACGACACCCGGCAGGACAGCACGTGCCGAACGGATGCATCGTCAGCGCTCCCGCCTCAACATCCGATAAAGATCATTGCGGATCGTAAAATGTCTGCGTGTGATCTTCCAGGGTCATGTGAGCGATGAAGCCGGAGCGGGTTTCGCCGGTTGCTGCGGCCAGGGCGTCGAGGCGTTTCAGGATGCGCCGGGGGAGGGTGATGTTGACACGGGTGGTCGTATCATCGAGCAGGGCGGGGTCGACTGTGATGACGCCGAAGCTCCAGCCGGCGTAGGCGGGGTTGCTGCTGAGGGCATCGAGGCTGGTGGGTTTCGGAATGGGTTTACCCTGATCGAGCGTGGCGTCGATCCAGGCGGCGGCGGCTTGTTCGGCGGCGGACAGGGCATCGTCGAGCGTGTCGCCGGCGGAGAAGCAACCGGGGAGATCGGGGACGACAATGCCGAAGGCGGTTTGATCGGTACCGGGTTCGATGGCGATGGGGTAGCGCATGATGATCTCCTATAGGCCCGCCTGTTTGCGGATGGCGGCAACGAGGCCCGTGCCGAGGTCTTTTTTCGGATGTGGCACCACGACGTGACCGGAACGCGTCGGGTGCTTGAACACATGGTGGGAGCCGCGAACGCGATCGAGTTCCCAGCCGGCGCTTTTCAATTCGCGGACGAGGTCGGCGCTCTTCATGATGCGCATCATACACATTTTTTCATGCTGGTCCAAGACGGCTCCACGGTACCACCCCGGATTAAAAAGAGTTTTTTGGTTCTTTTTTGCAAAAAAGAACGCCTTGCTTCCCTTCGCTTGCCCTGAGCCGCACGGCAGGGCAAGACGCGCGGGACGGAGATGTGAACCCATGCATGCAGGCGTTGTTGTTTTTCCCGGGATCAATCGTGAGCGCGATATTGCGATTGCGTTGGAGGGGAGTTTGGGGCGGCGGCCCCGGATGATCTGGCATCGGGAGACGGATTTGGCCGGGGTTGATCTGGTGGTGATTCCGGGCGGGTTTTCCTATGGGGATTATCTGCGGTGCGGGGCGATGGCCGCGCAGTCGCCGGTGATGCGGGCGGTGGCGGATCATGCGTCGCGCGGCGGGTATGTGCTGGGGGTTTGCAACGGGTTTCAGATTTTGACCGAGGCGGGGATGTTGCCGGGGGCGTTGCTGCGCAATGCGGGGCTGCGGTTTTTATCGATGGAGTGCCGGTTGCGGGTGGAGCGGGCGGATACGGTGTTTTCCGGGGCTTATGCGCGCGGGCAGGTATTTCGGGCGCCGATGGCGCATGGCGATGGCAATTATTTCGCGGATGAGGCGACGCTGGATCGGCTGGAGGGCGAGGGGTTGGTGGCGTTCCGGTATGTCGATGAGCGGGGTGCGGTGACGGCGGCGGCGAATTTGAACGGGTCGGCGCGCAATATCGCCGGGGTGTTGTCGCCGAATTTGCGGGTGCTGGGGTTGATGCCGCATCCGGAAAATCTGGTCGATCCGTTGATGGGCGGGGTGGATGGGCGGCCCTTGTTCGATAGTCTGACGGCGATTGGAGTGGCGTGATGGATCAGGTGATCGATACCGCGCTGGCGCGGAGTTTCGGGCTGTCGGGTGAGGAGTATGAGCGGGTGCTGGCCATTATGGGGCGCACGCCGAGCCTGACGGAGCTGGGGATATTTTCGGTGATGTGGTCCGAGCATTGCTCGTATAAATCATCGCGGGTGTGGCTGAAGCCGCTGCCGACCACGGCGCCGTGGGTGATTCACGGGCCGGGCGAGAATGCCGGTGTGGTGGATATCGGCGAGGGGTTGGCGGCGATTTTCAAGATGGAGAGCCATAACCATCCGAGTTTCATCGAGCCGTTCCAGGGGGCGGCGACCGGGGTGGGCGGGATTTTGCGCGATGTGTTCACCATGGGGGCGCGGCCGATCGCGAATTTGAACGCGTTGCGGTTTGGTGACCCGTCGCTCGCCGTCACCAAGCGGGTGGTGGATGGCGTGGTGCGCGGGATTGGCGGGTATGGCAATTGCGTGGGCGTGCCGACGGTGGGTGGTGAGACCAATTTTCATCGCTCGTACAATGGCAATCCGCTGGTGAACGCGATGACGGTGGGGATTGCGGCGAAGGACCGGATTTTTCTCTCGGCGGCGGCGGGGATTGGGAATCCGGTGGTGTATGTGGGCTCGAAGACCGGGCGGGACGGGATTCATGGCGCGACCATGGCTTCGACCGAGTTTGCCGCGGATTCCGAGGAAAAGCGGCCGACGGTGCAGGTGGGAGATCCGTTTATTGAGAAGCTGCTGATCGAGGCGTGTCTCGAATTGATGGCGACGGATGCGATCGTTGCGATTCAGGACATGGGGGCGGCGGGGCTGACGTCGTCCTCGGTGGAGATGGCGGGCAAGGGCGGGGTGGGGATCGAGCTCGATCTCGATGCGGTGCCGCAGCGCGAGGCGGGGATGACGGCGTATGAGATGATGCTGTCGGAGAGCCAGGAGCGGATGCTGATCGTGATCGATCCGGCGCGGGAGGATATGGCGCGGGCGATTTTCGAGAAATGGGAACTGGATTTCGCGGTGATCGGGCATATTACCGATACCGGGCGGATCATTGTGAAGCATCGGGGCGTGGTGGAGGCGGATATCGCGCTGGACCCGCTGGCGGAACAGGCGCCGTTGTATGAGCGGCCTTATGTGGAGGCGGCGAAGCCGGCGGCGCTGGGGGATGTGGATGATCCGGTCGGGATCGCGGCGGGGCTGATGCGGTTGATCGGGTGTGCGGATGTCGCATCGCGCAAGTGGATCTGGGATCAGTATGACGGGACGGTTGGCGGGCAGACGGTGAAGCGGCCCGGGCAGGCGGATGCGGCGGTGGTGAAGATACCGGGGAGCCGGCGGGCGCTGGCGCTGACGACCGATTGCACGCCGCGTTACTGTGCGGCGGACCCCGAGGCGGGGGGCGCGCAGGCGGTGGTGGAGGCGTGGCGGAATATTACCGCAACGGGCGGCTTGCCGCTGGCGGTGACGGATAATCTGAATTTCGGCAATCCGGAGAAGCCCGTGATCATGGGGCAGATCGTCGCGGCGATCCGGGGGATGGGGGCGGCGTGTGCCGCGCTCGATTTCCCCGTGGTTTCGGGGAATGTGTCGCTTTACAATGAAACCGAGGGGTCGGGGATATTGCCGACGCCGGCGATCGGCGGGTTGGGGGTGATCGAGGATGCGGCGACGGCGGTGGGGATTGCGCTGAGGCCGGGGCTGGATCTGGTCGTGGTGGGCACGACGCGCGGGGAATTGGGGCAGTCGCTCTGGTTGCGCGAGGTGTTGGGGCGGGAGGATGGCGCGCCGCCGGCGATCGATTTCGCGGTGGAGCGGCGGAATGGCGAGTTCGTGCGGGGCTTGATCGGGGCCGGGCTTGTGGCCGCGTGCCATGACGTTTCGGATGGCGGGTTGCTGGTGGCGGTGGCGGAGATGGCGTTGGCTGGCGATGTCGGCGCGGCGGTGACGCTGATGCCCGAGGGGGCGGCGCATGGGTTCTGGTTCGGCGAGGATCAGGCGCGGTATGTGCTGGCGGCGGCGGATGGGGCCGCGGTGATCGCGGCGGCGCGGGAGGTCAGTGTGGTGGCGACGGCGCTCGGGACCAGCGGCGGGGATCGATTGACACTGCCGGACGGCAACGCCATATCTGTCGCAGAAATGCGAACGGCGCATGAACATTTCTTCGCGCGCTGGTTCGCCTGATCGTTCCGAGGATTGCCCCATGGCCATGTCGGTCGCCGAGATTGAACTTCTGATCAAATCCGCCCTGCCTGATGCGCAGATCACGGTGGAGGATCTGGCGGGGGATGGCGACCATTATGCCGCGACGGTGACTAGCGAACAATTTCGCGGGATTTCGCGGGTACGCCAGCATCAGATGGTGTATGCCGCATTGCAGGGCAGGATGGGGGGCGCGCTGCATGCGCTCGCGCTCCAGACTTCGGCACCCGACTAAGCTGCCCTTTCGTTTAGGAGAGTTTCATGAGCCAGACCACAGATACCGCCGCTGCCGCCATCAAGGCTGCGATCACCGAAAATCCGGTGATGCTGTTCATGAAGGGCACCGCGATGTTTCCGCAGTGTGGATTTTCCGCACGGGTGGTGCAGATTCTGACCCATAGCGGGGTTCCGTTCAAGACCGTGAACGTGCTGGAAGATCCGGAGTTGCGCGACGGGATCAAGGCATTTTCCAACTGGCCGACGATTCCGCAGCTTTACGTAAATGGTGAGTTCGTCGGCGGCTGCGACATCGTGACCGAGATGTTCCAGTCCGGCGAATTGCAGACGCTGTTCGAGCAGAACGGCATCGCGAAGACCGCTGCAACCTAAACGCTTCAGCTTCGTCACCGACGAACTGCCACGGCCCGGTTCTGCCGGGCATCTGGCCTATAATCATGCGCTGATCAGCCATTTGAGCGCGCGCGGGCATCGGGTCGATCTGTATCTGACCCGGCCTCGCCTGCCGGGGCCGGTGATGCGGATCGATCGGGCCGCGCCCTTCGCCAGCCTGGCCGGGCCGCGATTGGTGCGGGCGGGACGGTATGTCGCGGCGACCGAGCCACGGGCGGCGGTGGCATCGATCGCGCGGGCGGTGCTGCCGGGCGGGATGATGCGCGGGGCGCGGCATCGGCACAACGATGTGGTGCTGGGCAGCTATATCACCAACGATGAGGCGGGGTGGATCGCGCGGCGGATCGCGGCGGACCGGCCCGATGCGATCCTGATTGATACGGTGTTTCGCGCGGCCTTGCTCGAACGGCCGGAACTTGGGGGCGAGGATCGCGCCCGGTCGGTGGTGATCACGCATGATGTGTTTCATCGTCGGCACGCGGCGCTGAAGCTTGCGGGGTATCGGGTCGAGCCGGCGGAATTGAGCCGGGCGCAGGAGGCGGCGGCGCTGGGGCGGGCCGGGGCGCTGGTGGCGATCCAGCCGGATGAGGCGGGGTTGCTGCGGGAGATGTGCCCGGGGGTGCAGGTGATCAGCGTGCCGATGCCGGCGGCGCCCGCGCCACGCCCGGCGGGGGTGATGCGCAATCCGGATCGGCTGGTGTTCGTCGGCAGTGACAATCTGCCTAATCTCGACGGGTTGCGCTGGTTTTTCGAGGCGATCTGGCCGGGGTTGCGTTCGGGCCGTCCGTCGATCCGGCTGGATCTGGCCGGGGATTGCGGGGCGGCGATCGGGCGGTTGCCGAGCGGGGTGCGGCGGTTGGGACGGGTTGCGGATCTGGCACCGGCGCTGCATCGGGCGGCGCTGGCGATCGCGCCGTTGCGCGCGGGCTCGGGGCTCAAGGTCAAGCTGCTCGATTATGCGCGCCACGGGTTGTGGACGGTGGCGACCGGGGAAGCCCGGTCCGGTCTGGCGGATGACCGGCGGGCACCGGTTTTCGTGGCCGAATCCCCGTCGAGTTTCGGGGCGACCGTGCTGGCGGCGCTGGCGCAGCGGCCCGAGGATGCCGATGCGCTCGGGTATGTCACGCGCCATTATGCCGCGGCACAGATTTTTGCGCCGTTGACCGACTTGCTGGAGGACGGGCCGGGCTGAGTTGTGGGGCCTGAGTCGTGGGGGGGCTGAGTTGTGCGGGGCGATTACCGGTTGAGGGCGCTCATCTGGCCGGCGGCGTAGCGGGTGCCGGAGGCCGAGCCGGGGGGCATTGCGCGGTCGAGTTTCGCGAGATCGGCGGCGGAGAGCGGCACATCGAGCGCGGCGAGGTTTTCATCGAGATGGGGACGTTTGCCGGTGCCGGGGATCGGCACCACGTCGCTGCCCTGGGCGAGGACGAAGGCGAGGGCGAGCTGGCCGGTGGTGCATTTGAGGCGCTGGGCCATTTCCTCAAGGATG
>JAQTXO010000187.1 GCA_028688765.1 Acidiphilium sp.
GGCCTGCAATGCCGAGAAATCGGACGCACCGGCACGGGTTTCGACCACGATTTCCCCGTCGATGATCGCGGTATCGACGGCGAGTGCCTTCAGGGCATCGGTCACGTTCGTGCCGAATTTCCGGGTCCAGTCGAGACCGCTGCGGGTGAGCAGGGTGACGCGCCCCGCCGCGATCCGGGCCTGAAGGCGATAGCCATCGAACTTGATTTCGTGGATCCATCCCCTGGCGGCAGGGGGCTTGGCCGCAAGGGTCGCCAGCATCGGCTCGATGAAGGCGGGGAGGGTGGATGCAGCCGGTTTTGCTTTGGCCCGACAGGCTTTGCTTGCGGGCTTCGGTGCGGTGGGGGCGGCTGCGATGTCCTCGATCGTGCGATCGGTCGCGACCGATTCCGGTCGCTCTTCCAGGATATCGGTGGCGTTCGCGGGGCGGGCAGCAGAATCCTCCCGCTTGATCAGCAGCCAGTTCTCGCGTTTCTCGTCTTTCTTGCCGTGCATGCGGACGAGATCCCACGCGCCGGTCAGCTTCTCGCCGTGCAACTCGAATTCGAGATGTCCCTTGGCCAATCCCTTGCGCGGATCGGCTGAGGGAAGCCAGGTCCCGCGATCCCACACCAGCACGGTGCCGCCACCGTACTGGCCTTTGGGGATCGTGCCTTCGAACGTCGCGTAGTCGAGCGGATGGTCTTCGACCCGCACGGCAAGCCGCTTTTCGCCGGTGACAAGGCTGGGGCCGCGCGTGACCGCCCAGCTTCTCATGACGCCGTCGAGTTCGAGCCGTAAATCGTAGTGGAGCCGGCGGGCGGCGTGTTTCTGGATGACGAAGCTGTTGCCGCTGGTCGATTTCGCCGTGCCGCGCGGCTCGGCGGTTGTCGAGAAATCGCGTTTCTTGCGGTAGGGGGCGAGTTTCGCC
The DNA here is from genome assembly GCA_028688765.1 of Acidiphilium sp. Taxonomy (GTDB): domain Bacteria; phylum Pseudomonadota; class Alphaproteobacteria; order Acetobacterales; family Acetobacteraceae; genus Acidiphilium; species Acidiphilium acidophilum. The sequence goes on from JAQTXO010000187.1 coordinate 911, forward strand.
ATGGCTCAACCGGCCTTGCGTCGATTGGCCGTCTTGCGTGCTGGTTTCGCCTTCGCGCTTTGGCGTAATGCCGCCATCAGATCGATGAGTTTTTCATCCTTCGCGGCGGGGCGGCGCGGCGGTTTGCGGCCGGCGAGTTTGGCTTTGACCAGTTCGCCGAGTGCGGCTTCGTATCGGTCCTCGAAACGGGCGGGGTCGAAGGTGCCGGTCTTGGTGCGGATGATGTGCTTTGCGAGATCGAGCATTTCCTTGTCGATCTTTGTGTGGGGAACCTCTGAGAAGGCGTCTTTCGCCGAGCGGACCTCATAGTCGAAATCGAGCGTGGTCGCGATCATGCCGGCGCCGTGGGGACGGATCAGCACGGTGCGGACGCGGCGGAACAGCACGGTGCGCGCGATGGCGGCGACGCTGCGGGCGCGCATGCCCTCGCGGATCAGCGTATAGGCCTCGGCCCCCGTACGGTCGGCGGGGACGAGATAATAGGGACGGTCGAAATACACGGTGTCGATCGCATCGCAGGCGATGAAGTCGGATATCGCGAGAGTTTTGTCGCTGTCCGGCACGGCGGCGGCGACCTCGTCCGGCTCCAGGGTGATGGTTTCACCGGAGGCGGTTTCGTATCCTTTGACCTGATCTTCGCGCGGGACGGGCTTTTCAGTTTCCTCATCGAGATACTGGCGATGAACCGGATGGCCGGTGCTGCGGTTGACGGTATGGAAGGCGATCCGTTCGGCGGCGGAGACTGCGGCATGGAGCGCGACCGGGCAGGTGAGTTCCGCGACGCGCAGATATCCTTTCCAGCTTGCCCGTGATGCCACGCGATCCTCGCTTTCGCCCTGCTATCTTGTCAGCGCAATGGCGCGGCGCAAGGCTTCGGGGCGATCCGGTCATGCCGGTTAAATCGGGGCTTGGCGTGGTCGGGGCGCGGCTCGATATGAGACGGGGACAACGAACGGAGGCCTTCATGATCCCTATGGTCGATCTGCCGGACGGCACGGCAATTCCCGCCCTCGGCCAGGGCACGTGGAATATCGGCGACGATCCGGCCCGGGCGGCTGACGAGGTGGCGACGCTGCGGGCCGGGATCGATCTCGGGCTTTCGCTGATCGACACTGCCGAAATGTACGGCGAGGGAAAATCGGAACGCCTCGTTGCCCGGGCGATCGAGGGGCAGCGCGACCGGGTGTTTCTGGTCAGCAAGGTCTACCCGCACAATGCCTCGGCGGCCGGGGTGGCGAAATCATGCGCGGCGAGCCTTGAGCGGCTCGGCACCGATCATATCGACCTTTATTTGCTGCATTGGAGGGGCCAGCACCCGCTGGCGGAGACCGTTGAGGCGTTCGAGCGCCTGCGGGAGGCGGGCAAGATCCGCTACTGGGGGGTCTCGAATTTCGATACCGATGACATGACGGAACTCGCCGACCTGCAGGCGGGACGCCATTGCGCCACCGATCAGGTGCTCTATCACCCCGATGAACGCGGCATCGAGTTCGATCTGCTGCCCTGGTGCAGCGCGCATGCGATGCCGGTGATGGCCTACTCGCCGCTCGGGCAGGCCGGGCGGCTGCTACGTTCGGCGGCGCTGCGCAAGGTGGGGCAGCGGCACGGAGCGACGCCCGGCCAGATAGCGCTGGCGTGGTCCCTGCGATCGGGCAAGATCATCGCGATTCCGAAAGCGTCGAGCCTCGTACATGTTCGCGAGAACGCTGCGGCGGCGGCGATCGAACTGACCGCGCAGGACCTTGCCGAAATCGATGCGGCGCATCCCCCGCCGCACGCGCGGGCGCGGCTGGCGATGCTGTAGGCCGATGCTTTGACCGGGATGGCCCTCGCGTAAACTTGATCGCGCGGTTCGGGCCGGGGGGCAGCGAGCGGCGCATCGATGGTCTATCCACCCCGGCACATCCGTGACCGACCGTCGAAGGAGATCCTCACGCATGAGTTCGACCGCTGCCGCCTTGCGCCCCGTATACCGCCGCCCGATGCTGACCAAGGTGCCCGAGATCACGTTGATGTTCTGGGTCATCAAGATCCTCAGCACCGCGATGGGGGAGGCGACGTCGGATTTTCTGGTGTTTCATGTCAACCCGTATCTCGCGGTGATCTCCGGCTTTGTGGGATTTGCCGCAGCATTGATCTTGCAACTCGCGGTGCGGCGCTACATTGCGCCGGTCTACTGGCTGGTCGTGGTGATGATCAGCATATTCGGCACGATGATCGCCGATGTCATCCACATCGTGCTCGGCGTGCCCTATGCCTTGACCACCCTTGGTTTCGGCGGGACGCTCGCGATCGTGCTGATCCTGTGGCACCGGGTGGAGTCGAGCCTTTCGATCCACACGATCTGCACGACGCGGCGTGAATTGTTCTACTGGGCCACGGTGGTCGCGACCTTCGCCCTCGGCACGGCTGCGGGGGATTTCACCGCCTCCAGCCTCGGCCTCGGCTATGAGATGTCGGCGGTGCTGTTCACCATCGTGTTCCTGATCCCGGTGATCGGTTACCGCTGGTTCGGCTGGAACGAGATTTTCGCGTTCTGGTTCGCCTACATCGCGACGCGACCGATGGGCGCATCCTTCGCCGACTGGACCGACAAGCCGCGCGCGATCGGCGGCCTCGGTTACGGTACGCCCGCCGTGAGTCTGATCCTGACCGTTGTCATCGTCATCCTCGTCGCCGCGGCCACGCGCCGGCCGGATGGAACCGGCCGGCAGCGATCGTTCACGGCATCAGAACGCGATTGATCACCTGGATCACGCCGTTCGACTGTTTGACGTCATAGATGATGATGTCGGCGGTGCCGCCTTTGGCGTCGGTCACTTCGATGTTGTGTGGCCCGTTCATCTTGAAGGTGAGGTACGCGCCGTTGAGGGTTTTCAGCTTCGCGACGCCGCCGTGGCCCGCGATGTCGGCCTTCAGCGTGTCGAAGGTGAAATCGCCCGGCACTACGTGATAGAGCAGGATCGAGGCGAGTTCCTTTTTGTTCGCCGGCTTCAGCAGGGTCGGCACGGTGCCCTTGGGCAGCATGTCGAACGCTTGGTTGGTCGGTGCGAATACGGTGAACGGACCCTTGCCTTCGAGCGCCTTGACCAGCCCGGCTGCCTTGACCGCGGCGACCAGCGTGGTGTTGTCCTTTGAATTCACTGCATTCTGGACGATGTTCTTGGTCGGATACATCGCGGCGCCGCCGACCATCACGGTGTCGGTCGCCATGGCGGCCAGTGCGGTGCCGCCGATCGCCAGCGCGGCGACAGCGCCGATCAGAACGGTACGTAATTTCATCGTGTCTCTCCGGAAAAAAGATCGACCCAACGTCGACCACGCAGGGAATACCCGTGCGGCGGGGTTCCGGATGCAACGGCGCCGCAACGGTTTCGTGACGGTGCTTCAGCTTGCGGTTATCGCTGCCATCAGAAGTCGCAGCGCATGATCCACCGTCGCTGCGCGGATCGCGGCTCGATCGCCGGGGAATACCACGCGCTCTGCGATCCCGACCGCGCCGCGCTTCGCGAGCCCGAACCACACCGTGCCCACCGGCTTGAGCGCTGAACCGCCATCCGGGCCGGCGATGCCGGTCACGGCCACCGCCAGATCGGCACCCGAACGCTGCAAAGCCCCTGCCGCCATCGCTCGCGCGACCGCCTCGCTCACCGCCCCCTCGGCTGCAATGACAGCGGGATCGACCCCGAGCATCGAGGTCTTGGCCTCGTTGGCATAGGTGACGAACCCGTAGCCGAAGATCGCGGAAGATCCTGCACAATCGGTGATCGCGGCGGCGATCATTCCGCCGGTGCAGCTTTCCGCGGTTGCGATGCGCAGCCCCCGCGCGGTGGCCAGCGCGACCAGCGCCTTTGCGCTCACAACCCGACCCCCGGCCAGATCTGGCGCAGCACGACCAGAATGACGAGCACGAATACCCCCGCGATCCAGTCATCCGCCATCACGCCGAGCGCATCGTGCCGGGCATCGGCGAGGCTGATAGGCCAGGGCTTGCGGATGTCGAACAGGCGGAACAGCAGGAAGGCCAGAAGCACGCCCGATCCGGTCAGGTAGGGCAGGCCGAGCAGGGCGATCATCTGGCCCGCGACCTCGTCGATCACGATCCAGCCGGGGTCTTCGGTGGCGCGCCCGGTGCGGGGGATCGCGATCAGCCCGATCACGCTGGCGATCACCACCCCGGCGGCCAGCGGCGCGTGACCATGATCGAGCAGCAGGCATCCGATCAGCAGGCCGAGCAGCGAGCCGAACGTGCCCGGCGCCCACGGCGCGAAGCCGATGCCGAGACCGGAGGATGCGACCGTAGCGAGCCGCCTCATTTTGCGAGCCAGCGGCTGATCGGGTCACGTGCGGCCTTGCCCTCAAGGGCGCGATACACCAAGATCCCTTCGGTGACGCGCTGGACGTAGTTGCGGGTTTCGGCAAACGGGATCAGCTCGATCCAGGTGATCATGTTGATGCCGCCATTGCCGGCGGGCAGGCGCGGGTCGCCATTGGTCGCGATCCAGTCCTCCACGTTGCGCGGCCCGGCATTGTAGGCCGCGATCGCGAGCGGCAGGCAGTTGCCGAACCGGCTCATCAGCGTCGAGAAATAGGCCGAACCGAGGGCGATATTCGCCGAGGGATCGCCCATCAGCCCGGCGGCGGGCAGGCCGAGACCGGATTGGGTGGCGATCATCCGCGCGGTTCCGGGCATCAGCTGCATCAGCCCTTCGGCACCGGCACCGCTCATGGCACCGGGATCGAAACTGCTTTCCTGGCGGATCAGCGAGAGGATCACGCTCGGTCCCACGCCACCAGCCGGGGGATCGAGCGGCACCAGACCGGGCGGGATCGGCCAGCCGAGGCCGACCAGCATATCCCCGGCGACGCCGGCCAGCCGGGCGATCATCACCGCGGTCGAAACCTGGCCGATGCCGTCGGCCAGCCGCGCATCGAGGTAGCGCGCATCGAACCCCGGCGAGACTTCCGCCATCCGGAACAGGAAGGCGCGGGCCCGGCGCGGTGCGCCCATTTCGACCAGCAGCACCGCCGCCTGGGGCAGGTCGCGCTCGGCGAATCCCGCCTCCTGAGCCACGGTGACCGGCGGATTGGCGATCGCGCGGATGCGGGCGCTGAGAGCATCCGGGGTCATGCCCATCTGCAAGGCGGCGAGCTGGCCGTAATACGTGTCCGGATAGGCGGCGGCCTTGACCAGATCCGCCGTGGCCGCTGGGCCGCTTTCGGTTTGCGCGAGCCAGTAGAACGCCCGCGCC
>JAQTXO010000188.1 GCA_028688765.1 Acidiphilium sp.
CCGCTTGGTGCCGACGAACAGAACCCGCCCGCCGCCCGCCGCGACATTGCGCACTTCCCGCAATGCCCGCTCCAGCATCGGCACGGTCTGCTGCAGATCGATGATGTGAACCTGATTGCGAACCCCGAACAGATACGGCGCCATCCGCGGATTCCACCGCCTGGTGTTATGACCGAAATGCACGCCCGATTCGAGCAGTTGACGCAGTGAAACCTCTGGCATCGCCATGAGCGAAATCCTTTCTGTGACCGCAGGATGCGATCGTCCGGTTGAAACCTCCACGGAGCCATGCCTCGCGGCACCGGACCCCGATCTGGGGGAAGGTGCTCCGTGTGCGAATTATCGGCACCTCCGTCTCGCAACGGGCCGATGCGCGCGGTATGACCCACCCGCCCCGCTTTCGCAAGTCCCCGCCCTAATTGATCGCGCGGCGCTGGTCCGGGCTGAATTCTGGGATCAGCCGCGCGAGCAGCGCGACACCCTGCGCCGCATCCCCCCGATCGATGATCGCCCCGGCCTCATCGAGCGCCCGCCCGATGATCGCGGCATCCGCCACCCGGGGTGCGGCCATCAACAAACCTGGATACCCGGTCTCGATCGGCTTCTCGGCGCCGTGGAACAACTCCTCGAACAATTTCTCCCCCGGCCGCAACCCGGTGAACTGCACTGCGACATCGACATCCGGCCGCAACCCGGCAAGGCGGATCATCTGCCGCGCCAGATCGACGATCTTGACCGGCTCGCCCATATCGAGCACGAAAATCCCGCCCCCCTCGACCGGCAGCGCCGCCCCCGACGCGCCGACCACCGATGCCTGCAACACCAGAGCGACCGCTTCGCGCACCGTCATGAAATACCGCCGCATATCCGGATGGGTCACGGTCAGCGGCCCACCCCGCGCGAGTTGACGGCGGAACAGCGGCACCACCGAACCGGTCGAGCCGAGCACGTTGCCGAACCGCACCGTCACGATCTTCATCGACGCACGCTGCCGCCCCGCGACATCCAGCCCCTGCGCATACATCTCGGCGAGGCGCTTCGAAGCCCCCATGACCGATGAGGGGTTCACCGCCTTGTCGGTCGAAATCAGCACCATCAGCCCGGCCCCCGCCGCCCGCGCGGCATCCGCCACATTGCGGGTGCCGAGCGTGTTGGTGGCAATGCCTTCGAGCGGATTGGCCTCGACGATCGGCACATGTTTCAATGCCGCAGCGTGAAACACCAGTTCGGGCCGCATTTCATCGCACACCTGCACGATCCGCGCCCGGTCCCGCACATCCGCGATCAACGCCCTCCGCCGCAGGGCGGGAAACGTCTCCGAGATTTCGAGGTCGATCTGCCACAGCGCGAATTCGCTCGAATCGAGCAGGATCAGCGTATCCGGTCCGAACCCGGCAACCTGGCGCACCAGTTCCGACCCGATCGACCCGCCCGCCCCGGTCACCAGCACCCGCCGTCCCTGGATCAGCCGGGCCATCCCCTCCCGGTCGAGCGACACCTGGGGACGATTGAGCAGATCCTCGATCGCGATGGGCCGGAGCGAAGCCTCGCCGGCAATCGTCGGCGCCAGCGCGGTCGGGCTCGGAGCCCGCGCGAGCCGCAGCCCACGCGCTTCGGCGATCGTCATGACCTGCCGCAACCCCTCCCCGATAATCTCGCCACTCGCCACGATCAGCAGTGCCGGCGGCTGTTCGGTCGCGGCCAGCCGATCCAGCACGGCATCGAGCGTCGCCACGGTCCCGAGGATCGGCACGTTGTGAATCCGCCGCCCGGTCTCCCGCCCGGAGATCGACAGCAGCCCCACCATCCGCAGCTTGCGGTTGCCCGCCCGGGCCAGCGCCGCAAGAAACAGCTCCGCCGCCTCGCCATCCCCGAGTAGCAGGGCCGGTTCGGCATCTTCATCGGCGGTCTCGCGCGGCGCGCGCGCAATCCGGTACAACAGGCGCGGTGCCGTCAGCCCGAGCGCGAAGGTCAGCATCAGCAGGACCGGAAAACTCGCCGAGGGCAGCGCCGCGCCGACGCCCACCAGCAGCAGCACGATCAGCCCGGCCGCGAGCACGGCGATAGAGGCAATCGCGATCAGGTCCGGCAAGGCGGTGAACCGCCAATGCTGCCGCGCCAGCCCGAACGGCACCCCGATCAGCCAGATCGAAGCGGTCCCGGCCAACGGCAGGACCATCGGATTGGGGATCGGATGCGCCGGATCGGCCAGCCACCCGGCGGCGATCACCGCGAGGGCGGCGAGCAACCCGTCGAGAGCGAAATTCACCGCGATGCGAAACTGGCTGCGCCCAAACCTCATGACCCGCCTTGTGTAGCCGAAACTCAGGGCGATTTCATAGGGTACGGAACATGCTACCATAGAGCGATCAGTGGAACATCTTGAAGGAACGGGCGGCATGGCGGGCTCCATCAGGGCGATCAGGCACGACGATACCTCCGGCGATCCCGCCCTGTTCGATGCCTTCCTCCGCGATATCCACCCAGAGACAGCATTGCGAGCCGCGATCACCGCAGCCTACCGCCGCCCCGAGTCCGAAGCGGTCGCCGCAATCCTCGATGAGGCGACCCTCACCCCCGCCGATCACGCGCAGGCGCAGCAGACCGCGCGCCACCTGATCACCGTGCTGCGCGCCCGTGGCCATAGCGGGCTGGTCGAAACCCTGCTTCAGGAATACGCCCTCTCCAGCCAGGAAGGTGTCGCGCTGATGTGCCTCGCCGAGGCGCTGCTGCGAATTCCCGATACCGCGACGCGCGATACCCTGATCCGCGACAAGATCGGCGCGGGCAACTGGCGCAACCATCTCGGCGAAAGCCCCTCTCTCTTCGTCAACGCCGCCACCTGGGGCCTGCTGCTCACCGGCAAGCTCACCGCGACGGCGAGCGAAGCGGGGCTGGGCTCGGCACTAAGCCGGTTGCTGGCGCGGGGCGGCGAACCCATTGTGCGGCGCGGCGTGAACATCGCCATGCGGCTGATGGGCGAGCAGTTCGTCATGGGCCAGACCATCGGCGAGGCCCTGAACAACGCCCGCAAACGCGAGGCGCGCGGCTTCCTCTATTCCTACGACATGCTCGGCGAAGCCGCCCTCACCGCGGCCGATGCCGGGCGGTATTACCGCGATTACGAACAGGCGATCCACGCGATCGGCGTCGCCGCCGCCGGACGCGGCCTCTATGCCGGGCCGGGGATTTCAGTGAAACTCTCCGCCCTGCATCCGCGTTACAGCCGGGCGCAGCGGGGCCGGGTGATGACCGAACTGGCCCCGCGCCTGACCGCGCTGGCCCTGCTGGCACGGCGCTACGATATCGGGCTGAACATCGATGCCGAGGAAGCCGACCGGCTCGATCTCTCGCTCGACCTCCTCGAACGCCTCTGCTTCGAGCCGGAGTTCGCCGGTTGGCACGGGATCGGCTTCGTGGTGCAGGCGTACCAGAAACGGGCTCCCCGCGTGATCGATTTTCTGGTCGATCTCGCCCGGCGGAGCGGGCACCGCCTGATGGTGCGGCTGGTCAAGGGCGCCTACTGGGATTCCGAAATCAAGCGCGCGCAGGTCGATGGGCTGGAAGGCTTCCCGGTCTATACCCGCAAGATCCACACCGATGTCTCCTACCTCGCCTGCGCGCGAAAAATGCTGGCGGCGAGTGCGGAAATCTTCCCTCAGTTTGCGACCCATAACGCCCTGACGCTGGCCAGCATCCACGCAATGGCGGGCCCTTACGCGCCGGGACGCTATGAGTTCCAGTGCCTGCACGGCATGGGTGAGGCGCTGTATGACGAGGTGGTCGGGCCGCAGAAACTCGGCGTGCCGTGCCGGATCTACGCGCCGGTCGGCACCCATGAGACCTTGCTGGCCTATCTGGTGCGGCGGCTGCTCGAAAACGGCGCGAACAGTTCCTTCGTCAACAAACTGGCCGATCCGGAGGTTGAGATCGAGGCGTTGCTCGATGATCCGGTTGCGGCAAGCCGGCGGATCATCCCGCCCGGCGCGGGTCACGAAAAAATCAGCCTCCCCGCCGCGATCTTCGGCAGGCGACGCAACTCATCCGGCCTCGACCTCTCGAACGAGCAGCGACTGGCGGAACTGGCCACCGGCCTCGCCGTCAGCCGCACGATCGCATGGTCGGCTGGCGCGGTCGGGGCGGAGGCAGCCGACCCGGTGCGGGTGATCGTCAACCCGGCGGATCGCGCCGATCGGGTCGGCACGGTGGTCGAGGCGACACAGGCGGCCATCGCGGCGGCGCTGGCTTCGGCCACGGCATCGACATGGCGATCGGTGCCGGCAGCGGACCGGGCGGCCCGTCTCGAACGGGCGGCGGAACTTCTGGAGGATCGCCGCGCGATCCTGGTCGGGTTGATCGTGCGCGAAGCCGGCAAGACCATCCCGGCGGCGCTCGGCGAGGTCCGCGAGGCGGTGGATTTCCTGCGTTACTACGCGGAGGAGGCTTCCAAACTCGATGATGCGGCGCATCGTCCTCTGGGGGTCGTGGTCGCGATCAGCCCGTGGAATTTTCCGCTGGCGATTTTCACCGGTCAGGTCGCGGCGGCGCTTGCGGCGGGCAATGCCGTGCTCGCCAAGCCCGCCGAGGAAACCCCGCTCATCGCCGCGGAAGCGGTCCGCATTCTGCACCAAGCCGGGGTGCCGCGCGATGCCGTCACCCTCGTACCGGGCGACGGCACGGTCGGGGCCGCTCTGGTCGGGGATGCCAGGGCCGGCGGCGTCATCTTCACCGGCTCGACCGGCGTGGCGCGGCTGATCCAGCGACAACTCGCTTTACGGCTCGATGCGGCGGGACATCCCGTGCCATTGATCGCCGAAACCGGCGGCCAGAACGCGATGCTGGTCGATTCATCCGCCCTGCTGGAGCAGGCGGTCGGGGATATCGTGACCTCGGCCTTCGATTCGGCAGGCCAGCGCTGTTCGGCCCTGCGCATTCTGCTGGTGCAGGAGGATATCGCCGATGCGCTGATCACCATGCTGAAAGGCGCGATGGCGGAATTGAGCCTCGGCCGGCCGGACCGGCTGGACAGCGATATCGGACCGGTGATCAGCCCGGCGGCGCGCGAGGGCATTCTGGCTCATCTCGCGGCGATGCGCGGGTCCGGGTACCCGGTGTTCAGCATCCCGCCCAACGATACCTGCGAAACCGGCTGGTTCGTCGCGCCCACGATGATCGAAATCCCCGATCCCGCCGTGCTGGGTGCCGAGGTTTTCGGGCCGGTGCTGCACATCGTGCGGTATGCCGCGCGTGACCGGGACCGGATGATCGATGCGGTGAACGCGCTCGGCTACGGCCTGACCTTCGGCATCCACAGCCGGATTGACGAGACGATCGAGCACGTCACCCGGCGGATCACGGCGGGGAATATCTACGTCAATCGCAACATCATTGGCGCGGTGGTCGGTGTTCAGCCATTCGGCGGCCATGGAATGTCGGGTACCGGCCCGAAGGCGGGCGGGCCGCTCTATATTCGCCGGCTGATGGCGCAGCATCCCGGTTTCAATGAGCGGTGCGGGATGACAAGGGAGTTGCAAGGTCCGGTCGGTGAACAGAATATCTACCGGCTCCAGCCGCGCGGCACCGTGCTGTGCCATGCGGCGACCGCAGCGGGTGCCGCATGTCAGATCGCGGCCTGTGCTGCGAGCGGCAATGACGCGCTGGTGCTTTGCCCGGAGCCGCTCGCCGCGATGACCGGTTCAGCCCGGCTCGCCAACCGGCAGACCCTGTCATCCGAGCGGTTCGATGCGGTGCTGTTCGAGGGCGATGCCGCGACATTGCGTGACCTGCTGCACGATCTCGCCCGGCGGGACGGCCCGATCATCCCGGTTTACTGCGGAAATGCGGATGCGGATTATCCGCTGGCCTTCCTGAGCGTGGAGCAAGCGGTGAGCATCAACACCGCGGCGGCCGGCGGCAATGCCAGCCTGATGGCCATCGGTTAGCGGGACGATCACATGCAAAGCCCAAGGCCCAAATCAAACAGAGTTTTCTGGTTCTTTTTTGCAAATAAGAACCCTTCCAACTCAACATCCCCGAAGCCCCGCCCCGCAAGCTTGCGATCTTGTCAGGAACCGGCAGGTCCATCTCCATCTGAAATGCCGGACCTCGCCGTAATACGGTCATCACGCGGATAACAGCCATGAGCACATCCACCATTCGTC
>JAQTXO010000189.1:0-990 GCA_028688765.1 Acidiphilium sp.
CCGGCGTGGCCATCCGCGCGCATTGGAAAATCGAAAACACCTCGCATTACACAAGGGATGTCACTATGGGCGAAGACCGGTCGCGCATCCGAACCAACCCGGGCATCTTCGCCCGCTTACGCAGCTTCGGCTTCAATATCCTGATGGTCAGCAAGACCGGCACCATGAAGCAAGACCGATACCGCGCAGCGCTCGCCGGCCTCCAACACCTGCTCTCACTCGTCGCTATATCAAAGCGTTGAACAGCCGTGGGATGGGGAGGGGTTTGTTCCGAGTGGCGCAACGCAAGGCTACAAGCTGCTACTGAGTATATTCGCGAAGCCGTCGTTAATAGTCTTCGGGTTCTTTGCAGCAATGCTGCTGTTTAGCGCAGGGGACTATTTGATCAACGAAACATTTGTCTTTGTGGCAAATAGCGTATTGGCGTCAAGCGCAAGTGGAAGTATGGCGCAAGGCGTGGCTGGCGCACTACTGTCTCTGATTGGGACGCTGATTTTCGTCGGAATACTTGTCGTCGCGTATTGGAAGCTCGGGGAATGGTCGTTTGGACTTGTCAATCTTGTCCCCGATCACGCCCTTGACTGGATCGGCTTGAACGACATTTCGATGCAAGAAGAAGGGGTGCAGAAAGACGTGTATGGTGCGGCGCTGTCGCATACGAAAACCGTTCAAAGCAGCATAGTGAAAGAGGTGCCCGATCGGGCCACAGGCGGGGCGGGAGGCGGAGGCGCAAGTGGTGCAGACACCGTCCAGACGCCCAAGGCACAGTCTCTGGAAACTGACGTGCCACCAGAGCGTAGCACGTGATCAAAGTTCCGGCGTCGCTAAAAAAAGCGACGCCGGAGTGTGTTCTGAATGTTCACGGACTTGTCGAGCAGCACCCGGTCTTTTGCCGCGACTTTCTTTGCAGCGTCGATCGCGCCGGCTACCTGGTCGGCGGTCGCATCTCTATTTTTCATAAGAAACTCAAGGCCGGCCTTGAATGCTACG
>JAQTXO010000189.1:1000-6160 GCA_028688765.1 Acidiphilium sp.
GCGTGCTCGTCCTGGCCGGCGTAAGCAAGCTCCAACAGCGCGGCCCGCCGCCAGTCGTCGCCCTTCTTCCATTCCGCCCGCATCTGTTCAATCTGTGCTTCCGCTGTCCGAAGATCGCCCCGCGTGCGTTGGAGAGCCGCACTCTTGCTCGCAAGTTGCGGATCAAAAAAAGTCTGGGGCTGGCCCTGTGAATTGTGCGTTGTTCTGAACATAAAACGGTAATCCTACGTAGAAACAAGTGTATTATATCGAAATACAGCGCACTTGTCAAGAACAATCAGCCCATCGAAGTCAAAAGACTCCCGGTCGGCGTCCGAAAACAAGTCCAATGACGCCCATCGCGAGCGGGAGCGAAGCAGGGACAGTCAAGAATGCAAGTTCAAGGTCGCCGCTTGCGTAGACAAGAGCGGCGAGAGCAAGATAAATGACGAACGACAGGAGTATCTTATTGTAACAGGCGGTTGCGGGTATTCTCATCGTTGGAAATTGTTGCGGTCCGGACTTTGAAAAAGCAGTTCTGCTCATGCTCGTGAGGCGGACTTTAGTGTCGCGACCGACGAAGAGGAAGGGCGCGAAGAAGCGCGATTCTGCGCGCCAGGCGCGGCGCAGAAGGCCGGGTTTGCGGGGCTTGGGCTTGGGTGTCATGGTGTTTCTCCTGTTTGTGGTGTCCTGCCCCGCCGACGGGCGGGGTGATAGTCACTGCGGGGTTGTGAAGTCCGACCCCAATTCTCCCGCCCGCGCGGGCGGGGGCTGTGGCTTCTTGCCTTGGTCGCGCCCAAAGCGCGGCATCACCGAAGGGTGACCCGCGCCCGGTCCCGATCAACCCCGCCGGCCACCGCCGGCGGCGTCACCGGCCCGGCAAGCTTTTCCGCTGCCTCCCGCCTCAATTCCGCCAGCCTTTCCCGATCGACCTCGCCCGCCCCGGTCGCGCTCAGGGCCGTTTTCCGCTCCGCCCACCCCGCCCACGATTTCGATAAACGCGTGATATTATCAGTGATAATCTCAAGCGAGTGCCGCTCGCGACTGCACGCAACGTATGCCGACTCTGCCGTTGCGACTCTCGATGATTCCCCGGCGACGATCACGCTATCAACGGTCCGCCCTTGGCTGAGATGCACGGTCAACGCCCAGCCTCGGTCGACCGCCACCCCTGTCTTGCGGTCGATCGTCGTCATCCTTCCGTCGTCCAACCGCACGCTCACTATCCCCTTTCCAAGATCAACACTCTCGACTACCCCGCCGCTTCCGTTCGTGATCCGCTCCGCACCCCGCCCGACGGGCTCCCTGAACACGATCCGATCGCCCTGCCCCACCCACATGGGCCGCCGCGTATAGACCCGCGCGCCCGCCATCGGTTTCCATCTTTTCTCGCCCCCGGCATCATCAACAAGTATAACCTCGCCGCCAGCAACGTCACGGACAGTGTAATCCACAAGCCGCCTGTTCTCGTACAGCCGCACGATCATCCCCGTTTTATATGTGACCGCCCGCGATAGTGCTTCTTTCGTCGCATCGACTTTGTCGAGCCCGATGATCTCGATTTCGTCGCCGCTGATCTCACGTTGTAGTTTCAGACCGGCGCGGATGAGATCGTTGACTTGCATGCGCACGGCATTTGTGCCGCTGAGTACCAGTGTCGATGCGCGCTCGTCGGGGGTTTTATCAAGATATGCGCGGGCGGCGGCGGCGGCAATGGCCGCGCGACGCTCCATGGTGGTCGGAAGTGGCTTGCCGTCGGCCCCGAGATTCGAGGTATGAACGGCGACTTCAGACATAAACGGGCGGGCTGCGATTACGGCCTCGGCTGCCCTGCCGGCGGCGAACGCGGCGGCGATCTTCAAGAGATTAGGGTCTTTTTGTCGTTGAATCTCGCTGATCCGTGCGACTGTGATGGACTCGGACTCAATCATCTGGGCGAACGGCGATCCGGCGCTGACGGCGGCAAGCTGGCGCGGGTCGCCGACAAAAATCGCCCGATCGTCACTCGATTCGATCTGGGCGATCAGACGTTCCATATCGTCAGACCCGATCATCCCGGCTTCATCAATCAAGACTAGTCGCCCCCGGCCCGGTGGCGGTTTCGTTAAAAATGAAGCAATCGTTGTTGTTTCGATGCCAGTCGATTTTAGCTCACGGGCGGCAGAGGTCGATGGCGCGAGGCCAAGCACTTCCAGCCCGTCTTGCTGGGCGGCAGCGACAATCGCGGCGAGCGCGGTGGTTTTGCCCGCGCCGGCGCTGCCGACAGCAGCGATGTACCGATCAGGGCTCGTCAGCGCGAGCCGAATCGCGACGCGCTGGCCGTCCCCGTAGCGCCAGCCTTGCCCGATTTCGCGGGCGGCGATGAATTGCGCTGCTTGTTCATCATGGAAAATCTGCGTGATCTGCCCGCGCCCAGCTTTTGCGGCGGCGAGGATCGCCGCCTCAGTATATATCGAGTGCTCAGTCACCAGCCGCCCGCCGCCCGCATCGATCAACCCGGCTTCACCTGCCGCGATCGCCTGGTCGATCTCGTCGATCGTCGCCGCCCCCATGCCCGCCGCCAGCGCTTCCAGGCGCACGGTGTCTTTACTGAAGATTGTCGCACGCTCGCTGAGATGCCGCGCCGCCGAGCGAACCGCCGCCCCCGCCTCTTCCGTCGAGGTCGGGGCTGGCTTGGGTCCATGCCGGATCGCCGCACGGGCAGCAAAAGTGAGGCCGAGGCCCATCCTTGCGGACCTCTCGCGCCATTCGGCCTGCTGATCCTGCTGGCTCAAACCGGATTTTCCCTGCCTCGTTTTCAGATTCGCGGCGGTTCGCTGGGCAGCGGTGCTGTCGTCGCGGTCGAGGCCGGCTTCCACAAGCGCCTCGTCGATCTGCCCCCGCCGCTGCGAAAAATGCTCGATCGCATCTGCCGGGATACCAGCGATCTCGAAGCCATCGTCGGTCTGCTCGATCCTGTATCCGAGGCTGCCAAGACTCCGAGCCAGCGCACTCTTATATACAGCATCCGCCAGCCGCATTTTCACCGCTTGCTCACCCCAATCGAGATCCACCGCGCGTAGTCCTTCTGGCCCGCGCGTCGCATTTATGATAATACAGTGAGAATGTAGTTGTGGGTCAGCGTGTCCATCCACTGATCGCGCATCTTCGTGACGAAATACCGCCGCAGCAATACCGCCCCCCGTCCGCGTTTTTAATCCATTTTTGCCGAACCGTGACTTTGCGACCTCCCGTTCAACGAATTTTAGCGCCTCTTTTACTGCTGCATCATGCGCGATTGCGATGCGCTCGTCGCCGCCAATGAGGCACATCATTGAGACTGATTTTGGTGCGCTCAGTGTCACATCATGGCCCGCCCGCCTGTCGGCCCGCGTTTTACCGAGGTCCGCGTCTCCAATCCGGCCTTCCAGGGCGTTGAGGAAATCCTGGTCTTCGACCGCGCCGAGCAGACCGCTTTGGGCTGCCAGGCTGCCGACCCAGGCGCTCGGCGCGCCATTATCGGCATAATAGCCGTGCTTCGCGTCAGGCTTCGGTTTTCTATGTTTACAGTACCGAACGATGCGCTTCGCGTCTTTGGCTGATAGAGGTTTCGTGCTGAGCATGATCGATGATCTCCATCTGGTCCAGCACCGCGCCGGACCCTGGAAATCACTGCTCGCCTGTGAAATCAGCCCGCCTTTATCGCCTCGCCGCCCGCCTCGACTTCACACTACGGCTGTCCCATTTCAGCCCGGCATCCCGCCGGGGCGGAAGGAGAACAGCAAATGCTACAAGAATCATCAACAAGTCGCCGCACGATCAGCCGCAATCGAGCGAAGGCGGTCGATTATGTGGAAGCGCAACATTATCTGATCAATAGCGTAATGGCGCTGGGGACCGGGCTGATATTCAGCTATATCCCGGCGCATCTTCATGGTGTGACTTACCATCTCGATGATCGCGCGGCGGCGATGGCGTTTAGCGGGCTGGCGGTTGTGTTCGGGATCATGGGGCTGGCGAAGGCGCGGCGGGCCAGGCTGGCGGGGAAGTGAGTGTGGGATTTCACAAAAAGGCAGTGATCAACAGAAGCCCGTCGAGGCCGGCGGGCATGGAGGGTAAGATGAGATTGATAGATAGAAAAGGCGTGACGTCGATAGAGTACGCTATGCTGCTGAGCTTGATCGCGGCAGTCGTGATCGTGCCGGTCGTCTCGACAGGGGCGAGTCTGCAACAGATATTTTGCACGATGGGCGGGGCAATAGGGGGCGCGGCGTGTGCTGATGCAAGTGCTGCGACAACGCCGACGCCGACTGCGGTGCCGATCGTGTTCCCGCCGGCGGCTGACATCGCGATGTCGATCAATGCGATGAGCGCGAGCGCGGGCTTTCTCAGAATGGATGAATATGCAGAGGGGAGCGATACTGAGGTTACCGGCACGATTTTAACGACTTCGCAGACGGGCGTTCCGTATTCCGTGACTTCGCCGATATCGATTGTGTCGTTCGGCTCAGGGTCGCCGGGCCCGTGGGGCGCGATCGCGGATAACTCGGCTGATCTCGCTCTGATGAATGCAGCGTGCGCTGGCGGCGCGTCACCGCTGTCGACCTTTGGTGTCCCGGCGGGACCGGTCGGCGGAGTTCCGGTCGTGACGAGCATCGCAAATGCGCCGCCCGGCGAGTTGAAGATGCTCGGTTATGATGACAGCGCTCTCAATTTCTCAGGCTCGGACAGCGTCGTGACGTGCTCCGCACCCGCTGGTTGATCCCGACTCGCCAAAAAGGTCGGGTTCGCCCCGGCCTTTTTTTGTGCCGCAATTTCAATCGCGAGATAATCGCAAGTTAATCGCAGCATCGTGACGATATCATCGCAACATCGCGGCAAGATAATCGCGAGATATGAGCAAGATCATCGCAAGATCATCGCGAGATCAGCCCGCGCAGCGCCAGACCAGCATCAATCGCCACAGGCGCAGGCCAATCCTTCCGCGCCGCAGGCCCCGACAAACCTCCGTCCACGAAAGTGGATGCGTTTGTGTGGATTATCTAGGACATCCCGCCAGGGATGTCCGTCTCTATGAATGTAACTGCTCACCCCCCGGTTATGCTGACTGCATGACTGGTTCGCCTGCCAGTGCGGCCTTGAGTGCGGCGAGAGCTGACCTACCGTGCAATCGTCCGGTGGCGATGATGCTGGCGGCTGCTG
>JAQTXO010000190.1 GCA_028688765.1 Acidiphilium sp.
CGCATGACATGGATCTGGCCACCTCACCGCGTTCTTGCCACAACAACCGGTGCTCACGAAGGCCGCCCAACCAGCCGGCGGACTGTGCCGCCGGCTGGCGGTATCACTTTGCGTATTCGTAGCCCGCTTTCTGCAGATAGATCATGGTGGCGACCACGCCGGGCGTGAGGACGACACCGGGGATCAGGTGGTTGGTGAATTCCGCGGCAATCTGATGATGAGAGAGCTTGTCCGGATTGATGCCCTTTTTCAAAAGACCGCCGGTCATTTCCCAGATCGCGTTGTGACAGCCCATGAACACAACGCCACGCCGTTGCAGCACGGTGATCGAATTGTCGTTCGGCGAGAAAACACCGTTGATGTTGTTGAAATCCTTCGGATCGGTCGATGCGGCTTTCGGAGTGTCGATCAGGGTATTCCGGGCCAGTTTCCCGCCTGCGAATTTTGCGAGCTGATACTTATCCCACAATTCCTGATCGAACAGCGCGAGGTGGGCGAGCGCATGGGTGATCGATACCGCAAGGAAGTCCGGCTTGCGGAACGAGTAGGTCTGCACATTGACCGCATTGCGCATCAGGTTGATCCAGGGACCGGTCAGATCGGTGTTGTCCCAAACCTGCTTCGGGTCACCCTGATAAGCCACCAGTTCCTTGATGGCCTGGGCATCCCAGTCGGCGGGATCGGTCAGGATCATCGGCACGGTTTTGAAATCCCGGCGATGAGGGGCTTTGGCCAGTCTGGCGTGCAGATCCTGAAGGGTCTTTGCCCCCGGGTTGATCAGGCTGGCGTCATCGGCAGCCGCATGAACGGATGGTCCCGATGCCGCGATCAGCCCGGCGGCACCGGCCGTCAGTCCGATGTTACGCATCATGGCACGACGCGGCGTGGCGGGCAGAGTTGGAGTGGTGAGGTTCATGGCGTTTCTTTCAGTTAAGGCAAACGGTGCGGGATCAGAAGCTCAGGACGAGCTCGGCGGTGATCTGGTTATCGATCGAGCGGGAAATACTGGCGACGATCGGTCGGCTCGCGGGTGGTGCCGCGGTTGGATAAGGGACATCCAGGCTGCGGATCGCGTAATCGACCATGATCTTGTCGAGCGGAGCGAGGTGGTACTGGATACCGGCAGTGACCGTATGAAACACGCGGTTCTGCGCATGGTTGTTCGGCAGACGGTTATAATAATCGTAGCGCAGATCGAGTTCGAGCTTGGGGGTCACGAAAACGCCGGCCCCGACGTAATAGCCATAGGCCCGGTTGCCGATACCCGGATAAACCTGCGCCTGGGTCAGTGTGGGTGATCTGATCGTGGCCAACTGAATCCCGAACGCCGGCGAGGTGTCGATCATGCCGGACCCCTGCATGTACTCCGCCTTGAACCAGCGGCCACCGGTATGGAACTCGTTCTGCATATACGTCACGCCGAGTCCCTGCCGGCTGAGCGCATAGAACCGGTTATCGAACTGAGGATGGGCATACTGCGCCCAGACGAAGCCGGTCAGGTCGCTGCGGTAGGGGCCGTGGCCGCCGAAAATGTAGGATTCCTGCAGCCGCGCCGCGAAGATCGGTCCGTCCCCGGGCTGACCGATGGCGGTCAACGGCGCGAAACTGCCAAGCATCGTATCGTAGGTGAATTCCCACGGTCCGTTGCGAAACCAATCCTCGGCGGCAATCCCGGTATAGCGGAACGCATTCGTCCCCTGCACGCCCGATTCCGGCACGAGATAGCCCCCCGCGCTCGCGACATAACCCTTGGTCGGGCGCGGATTATAGAAGGTCTGGAACATCAGTTGCTGAATGACTGCGGGGAACGCGGTAAAATCATACGCCATGTAGCCCTGCATCGCGTTTTCCGGGCCGGGCGCACGAATGATGCCGGCGGTGACGCGCACGCCGGGCAGATAGCTGAGGGTGACGTGGCCGTCCTGCAGGCGGGGGGCATAGCCGGTCCCGGGGTTGCTGAAGGAGTTGTTGCCGAATTCGCCCGCGAAAAAATACGAGAAATAACGATTGATGTAGCCGCGTACCATCAGGCGGGCGCGCAATATGTTGAAATCACTGCTGGAATTGAGCCCCGGTCCGATCAGATTCTCGTTCGGAGTGGCACCATTGATGGTCGCGGTATCTGACGTGCTTGAGTAGATCGGCTCGATGAAGCCGGAAATATGCACAGCCGGCGCGGAGGCTGGCGAAACGTCCTGCAATTTCACCCAG
Source organism: Acidiphilium sp. (assembly GCA_028688765.1). Classification (GTDB taxonomy): domain Bacteria; phylum Pseudomonadota; class Alphaproteobacteria; order Acetobacterales; family Acetobacteraceae; genus Acidiphilium; species Acidiphilium acidophilum. Next base: position 2,212 of record JAQTXO010000190.1, read on the forward strand.
TTCGCCGCAGATGAAATGGCTGGGCTGCCGATCAGCCCGAGCCCGAGCCCGAGCATCGACACTGTGAAGCCGTATTTGGCGAGACGCATAAGTAATTTCCCCCGATTTTTTTGATAATTTCAAATTATAGACTATAAGTTACATAATTTATTTTTCTTTTTCCGATTTGATTGATCCCTCTTCGTTCTGTTCTGTTTTCAATAACAGAACTTCACGACTACGAGAACACATAAACTTATCGACAAATCAAATGGAAGTGATCGCCATATCCGATCGCTTACCGGATGATCCTGGCTGCAACGGGACCATGCTCCGCCTGATCCTTCCGCGATCAGCGACAGCCCCCCCGATCGCCCGAAGCATGATCACCACACCCTGCCGGATGAAACGCGCGCAGGTCCGGGTCCCGTTGATCGGCGACCGAGAGCTCGCCATCTACGCATCCAGCATCGGTGGAGTTTTCGAAATGGAGCCGTCTTATCTTGATCGTCTGCAGCTCGATGGCCTTGTCGCGGTGGTAACCGGGGCGGCGCGGGGGATCGGGCGGGCCGCGGCGGTAGCGCTGGCGGCGGCGGGCGCGGATATCGTCGGGATCGACATCGCCGGCCCGGTCAGCGCAACGCTGGAGGTGAAGGTCGCGACGAGCGAGGACCTTGCGGCAACCGGCGCCGCGGTTGAGGCGCTCGGACGGCGGTTTCTCGCAATGACAGCCGATCAGCGCGATCTGGCCGCACTGCGCCGCTGCGCGGACGATGCGGTAGCACAGTTCGGCGGGATCGATATCCTGTTCGCCAATGCCGGCATCCAGGCGTTCAAGCCCCTGCTGGAAATGGACGACGCCGACTGGCACGACCAGATCGACGTCAACCTGACCGGCACAGCCAATGCGATACGCGCATTCGGCCCCGCAATCGTGGCGCATACCAGCGGAAAGAGCCGCGGGCGGATCATCGTCTCGTCATCGACCCAGGGGCGTCACGGCACGAAATTCGGCGCGGCGTATTCCGCCTCGAAATGGGGGATCATCGGGCTGATGAAATCGGCAGCGCTCGAAGTCGGCACGCACGGCATCACGGTCAATGCCGTGATTCCCGGGCTGATCGACACGCCGTTGACCCGGCACGAAAGCCGCTACGCCCAGGCATTGCAGGAAGGCGGCAAAACGCCGGAAGGCGAGGAGCACCACGACGAAGCCGGTGCGCGCAAGGCGCTGACCGCGAAAACCCCGCTCGGGGTTCCGTGGATCGAACCCGAAGATGTCGCCCCGGTCATCGCTTTCCTCGCCTCCGATGCGGCGCGAATGATCAGCGGAGCAACCTTCGATGTCACAGGCGGGGATAGCGCGCACTATCAATAGCGCCGGCAGCAGCGCCGGACGGTCGCCGGTCAGGGCGAACGATGGCCGAGGCCGATCCGTTTCGCAACGAATTCGACGCCTTCCTCCAGCTTCCCGAGCAGACCGCCCGAGGTCTGCCGCTCACCGAGGAAGGTATCGAACCGATCGGTCGCGAGCTTGGCCTGACTTATGCCATCGATCAGGGCTTCATGTGCCCGCTGCATCAGCAGGGATTTGTGGGTTTCGTGGCGGATCTGGCTTTCCAGGTGATGACTGAACCCGAACAGCGAGGCCTTGAAACCTTCGAGCGCCGCGAGTGGACGAGCCGGCTGAATATCCGGCGCGACGCCCGCTTCGGCGAGATCCTCGCGCGGCGTGGCCCGCCAGGTCAGCGCCGCAAGCGGGTCGTTCGATTGCGCGGCACGCCGGCCGAGCGGTTCGACCCCGGGCCAGAGCGAACTTGCCATTTTCAACAGGCTGGTGTGGTCGAACACGGTCGATATCACCCCCGGATCGAGCATCGGAGAGACGAACACCGCCGGAACCCGGAACCCGAGAAGATCGAACCCGAAATGCTCGGTGTGATCGTCCGGCGGTACTGTGGCCGGGGGAATGACATGGTCGAAGAACCCGCCATGTTCATCATACAGGACGATCAGAAGGGTTTTCGCGAACAGCGCCGGGTTTTTCAGCAAAGTGTTGTAGACATCCGCGATCAGCGCATCGCCGCGCATGATGTCGTGGGGCGGGTGCTGATCGTTCTGCTCGGGACCGAAATAGCTCGGTTCGATGAAGGTATACGCGGGCAGGTCACCGCGTGCGACATCCGCGTGCCATCGGCCGAACCTCCGGTAATGGTCGAGATGCGACCACTGATGACTGAGCACGAGCGTCTGCGGCACATCGCCGAAATAGATCCGCCAGGGAACCCCGGCCTCGGTCAGTTCATCGTAGAGGGTCCGCTGATCGTACATGTGCAGCTTGGAACTGAACAGGCCGCCCGGTTCATTGACGTGGCCGTGGGAAGTGCCGCTGTGGGCGAACAGCCGGTTGATCCAGGTCGGGCCGGGCAATGATGAAAACCAGTGGTCGCACACCACGAAATTCTCGGCCAGCGTGTGCAGCCCGGGGAGAAAACCGCGCGGGAAATATCCCATGATTTCCTGACGTTCCTCATCCGTGCTGTTCGGATGGGTCCGCACGAAATCCGCGACAAATCCGCTATTCGTGCCGTCGGCGTATTGAGCGAGGGAGTTCGCGAGATAGTGTTTCGGATCGCGGTCGATATTGCGCGATCGGGTTTCCCGCTGGGTCAAAACGGGCTTGCCCGGGGTCGCCGCAGGGTTGTGATGGGGTCGGGCGGGATCGATCCCGTCGAGTCCTCGATGAACCGCGGACATCGCCCCGAGCATGCGGTCGAAACCATTGTTTTCCATCATCAGGACAACGACATGCTCGATCGGTACGTCGTTCGCTTCGGCCATGGTGGATCGTCTCCCCACGCTATACCGGCGTCGCCCATTCGCGCCGTTGCTTTAGATGTAGGAAAAAATTTCACGTTTCCGAGACATAAAACGGCAAGCCGTGGTTCCGGCGCGGCCTGCGGGGCCGGAGGATACGCTCGCGCCGGGTTGCCGGTCGATTTGCGCACCTGGCCACCCCACATGCCATCACATCGTCGTCCTCACCCGTCGCGAGCGAAAACGCGAGATACCTTGAAAGATGTTCCCGATGGCGGCTGCGGCAACCGATAATCCGGGCGAACCCGGCAGACCTCCCCAAAAACTCTCGGTGCGCGACTGGCGGGCGATCCTGCTGAACGTCTGGCATGACAGTAACGACAAAAACATCGCGCTCGTGGCGGGAGGTGTGACGTTCTATATCCTGATCGCGGTGATCCCGGCACTGGCCGCGCTGCTCTCGGTGTATGGGTTGCTGGCCCAGCCGCACCGGATCGAGCAACAGGTGCACATACTGGCCGGGTGGCTGCTGCCGTCCGCGCAGACCCTGATCACTCATCAACTTCATCAGATCGTCTCCGCCGATCCGCGCAGTCTCAGTTTCGGCATCGTGGCCGGGATTGTGGTCGCGATCTACACGATGGGCAGAGGCATGGGCGGCATGATCGATGCCCTGAACATCGCCTACGGGCGGAAGGAGCGGCGCAGCCTGATCCGGTTCTACGCAACCGCGATCGCGCTGGTGGCGGGCGGCATGATCTCGCTCGCGGTGGTCGTGGCACTCGTGGTCGTGGTGGTCGGACTGGGCGTGAAGCCGGCGGCGACCTCCCTGCTGCTGCTCGCCGGATGGCCCGCGTTGACCGTGTACATGATCGCCCTGCTCGCCCTGTTGTATCGATACGGGCCGGACCGCGCGGATAGCGACTGGGAATGGGCCTCGCCGGGGGCGATCCTGGCCGCACGGTTATGGTCGGTCACCACCGTCGCCACCTACGAATACGTGGTTCATTTCGGCGATTACAACCGGATCTACGGGTCGCTGGGCGCGGTCATGATTTGTCTGTCCTGGAAGTGGGTTTCAATCTATCTCGTCGTTCTTGGTGCGGAGGTGAACAGCGCGGCGCAGCAGTATGCGGGG
>JAQTXO010000191.1 GCA_028688765.1 Acidiphilium sp.
GCGCCGCACCGCGCCCGTCACCCTTCCCATCCAAACCGCGCACCCCGCCCGCCTGGGATCAGCAACTCGCCCTCCACCAGATCCTCGCCACCCGCGATTTTCAGTTCTGACCCCCAACACCCACCCATGCCCATATCATTACGATATCATAACGAAAACGGCATGGTTTCACAGCCCTGCCCGCCAGATCACCACCCGCGCCGCCCCATGCTCCCGCACCGCCAGCACCTCGATCCCTTCCAGCCCCTCCTCGCCGCGCCCGAATTCCGCGACGATCAAAGCCCCCGGCGCAATCCATCCCGCCGCCCCCAGCGCCGCCACCGCCAGCGGCACCAGCCCCTTGCCATAAGGTGGATCGAGAAACACCAGCTCATGCGCCATCCCGTGCGGCGGCTTCAGCGCATCGCACCCGAACACTGCCGCCACCCCGCCCGCCTTGCACGCCGCGATATTCGCCGCAATCGCCGCCAGCGCCGCCCGATCCCGCTCGATGAACCCGGCCCGCGCCGCCCCGCGTGACAGCGCCTCCAGCCCCAGCGCCCCCGACCCGGCAAACACATCGAGCACCGCCCGCCCCTCGACCGCCCGCTCCGCCCACGGCGCATGCATCAGCATATCGAACACCGCCTGGCGCACCCGCCCCGCGGTCGGCCGCGTCGTCTCGCCCCCCGGCGCCGCCAGCACCCGCCCGCGCCACGCCCCGGCAATGATGCGCGGGGCGGTCTTCATTTATCCCGTGGCAATTGCTCGCGCAGCACCTTGCCGGTAATCTCCGCCACCGCCCCGCGCTCCAGGCTGCCAAGCTGAAACGGCCCATACGCAACCCGGATCAACCGCGTCGTCTCCAGCCCCAGCGCCGCCATCACCCGGCGGATCTCGCGGTTCTTGCCCTCGGTGATACTCACCGATAACCACGCATTCGCCCCCTTGGCGGAATCGACCTCGGCGGTGATCGGCCCGTACCGCACGTCATCCACCACGATCCCCTGCTTCAGCGCCGCGAGCTTGTCGGAATCGACCATGCCGTACACCCGCACCCGGTAGCGCCGGTGCCATCCGGTGGTCGGCAATTCGAGCCGCCGCGCCATCGCGCCATCGTTGGTCAGCAGCAGCAACCCCTCGCTGTTCAGGTCGAGCCGCCCGACACTTACCACCCGCGGCATATCCGCCGGCAGCTTCTCGAACACGGTGGGCCGCCCCTCGGGATCGCGATGCGTGGTCAGCAGCCCGTCCGGCTTGTGATACCGCCACAACCGCGTCCGCGCCGGCTCCCCCACCGGATTGCCATCGACCAGAATGACATCCCCGGCGGCAACGAACGTGGCGGGGTGCGCAACGATCACGCCGTTATGAACCACCCGCCCCTCGCCGATCATCCGCTCGGCATCCCGCCGGCTCGCAACCCCGGCCCGCGCCAGATATTTCGCAATCCGCTCGCCCTGCCCGTCCTTCGCCTGATACAACCCCTTCTCGGTCATGCCGCCGCCCCCACCAGCGCGGCAAGGATGCGCCCATCCCCCGGGTCGATCAGAAATTCCGGATGCCACTGCACCCCGAGGCAGAACCGGTGAGCCTGCGACTCCACCCCCTCGATCACCCCGTCCGGCGCACGCGCATTCACCACCAGCGCGGCACCCGCCTCGCGCACCGCCTGATGATGCGATGAATTCACCCGCATTGTCGCCACCCCCACGATCCCGGCGAGCCTGCTCCCCGCGACGATCGCAATCTCATGCCCCGCCTCATCGCGCGGGTTCGGCTGCTCATGCGCGAGCGCCCCGACCACCTCATCGGGAATATGCTGGATCAGCGTGCCCCCCAGCGCCACCGCGAGCAACTGCTCCCCGCCGCAAATCCCCAGCACCGGCATGTCCCGCGCCAGCGCCCCGCGCAGCAGCGCGATCTCCGCCGCCGTCCGCCCCGGCTTGAGCGCGACACTCTCATGCCGCCCCGAAGCCCCGTACAGCGCCGGGTCGACATCGAACGCCCCGCCGGTCACCACCAGCGCATCGATCGTATCAAGGTAGTCCTCCGCCAATTCCGCCCGGTGCGGCAGCGCCACCGGCACCCCCCCGGCATCGGCCAGCGCGTCCATATAGTTCTGCCGGATCGCATGCCAGGGAAATTTCGAATAACCGCCCGGTGCCTCGGCATCCAGGGTCAGGCCGATGATCGGGCGCTTTGTCATATCCGGAGCTAGACCTGTTGCGGAGGTCAAGGCAAGAGAGCGCATGACCCCGATGGAGCGCGCCCTGATCGAAGCGGCCAGCGCAGCCGCGCGCGGCGAGATCCCGGTCGGCGCCGTGGTGACCGATGCCGGTGGCGCAATCCTCGCCGCCTGCGGCAACGAGGTCGAAGCGCGGTCCGACCCCACCGCCCATGCCGAGCTCCTCGCCCTCCGTGCCGCCGCCGCGCGGCGAGGTGGGAAATTTCTGCCGGGTTGCACCCTCACCGTCACGCTGGAACCCTGCCCGCTCTGCGCCGCGGCGATCTCCCTGTTCCGGATCGATCGTCTGATGTTCGGCGCCTACGACCCCAAATCCGGCGGCATCGAGCACGGGCCTCGGGTTCTGGCCCACCCCACCTGCCATCACCGCCCCGACATCGTGGGCGGCGTCGCCGAGCGGGAGTGCGCCGAGCTGATCACCGGCTTCTTTAAAAATCTTCGCAACCCGGCAAATTCTGCCGGGCGTTAACCGGATACTTACCTTCATCGGTCATTCTGCCCCTGCGACAAAATCGTCGCGATAGCAGGATGAACCCATGCCGCTCTCCACCCCGCCGCACGGACCCCGCAAAGCCGGGTTTCGCGCCTGATGAACAAGCTGCTCGAAAACCTGCGCGCGCTCGGCCCGGTCAAACTCGGTGCCATGGCCGCCGTCGCCGTCGCGGTCACCGCCCTGATGACGATGCTCGCTCTGGTCGGCGGCCCGAGCCCGAACGCCACCCTCTATGCCGGCCTCGGCCTCAAGGATGCCGGCAACATCGCCACCGCGCTCACCACCGCCCATATCCGCTACGCCCTCGCAGGCGATGGTCACACCATCATGGTCGAACCGGCGGCGCTCGACCGTGCCCGCCTGCTCCTCGCCCAGCACGACCTCCCCGCCGGCAGTTCGAGCGGCTTTGCCATCTTCGACCACCAGAACCCCCTCACCGGGTCGGACTTCCTCGACCGGATCGATGAAACCCGCGCGATCGACGGCGAACTCGAACGCACGATCGACCTGATCCACGGCATCCGGTCCTCGCGCGTCCAGGTCGTGCTGCCACGCCAGGACGATTTCAGCCTGCGCGCCGCCCCGGCCCAGGCCAGCGTCATGCTCTCCCTCGCCGGCGCCGCCCCGCTCGACCGCGAAAGCATCGATGCGATCCTCAACCTCGTGGCCTCCGCCGTTCCCGGCCTCAAGCCGAACAACATCTCGATCGCCGATGACCGGGGCGACCTGCTCGCCCAGGCCGGCCGCAGCGACGGCGCGATGCTCGACGCCCGCGATGCCCGCCTCAAAAGCGATACCGAGCGCCACCTCACCGATCAGGTCCGCTCGATGCTCGATGCCGCCCTCGGCGCCGATCAAGTCAAGGTGGTCACCTCGGTCTCGATGAATTTCGACCGCACCGCCCAGACCGCGACCAGCTTCGACCCCAACGGCCAGGTCGTGCGCAGCCAGCAGCAGAGCCGCACCCAGTCCGATCGCACCACCAACCGCGACAACACCGTCTCGGTCGCCAACAATCTCCCCGGGGGCACCTCCGCCAAGGCGACCCCGCAGCGGACCGACAAGGAAACCAAATCGGACCAGACCACCAATTACGAAATCAGCCAGACGGTGAAGCACACCATCCACGCGACCCCCGAAATCACCCGGATCAGCATTGCGGTCATGCTCGCCGATGTCGCGACCAAGGGACCGAAGGGTCAGCTGATCGACCGGCCGCGCTCGGCGGCGACGATCGCCCGGATCAAAACCCTGGTCGAATCCGCCATCGGCTACGACAAGGCGCGGGGCGACGTGGTTGATGTACAGTCGATGCCCTTCGCCGCGCCCGGCACCGGCCTCGCGATGCCGCATCGCACGCTGATCGAGCGCGTCATGGCCAGCGGCCTCGTGCTCCCGCTGCTGCGCCTCATCATTCTGGGACTGGTCGGACTCGCTGCCCTCCTGATCGTCTTCCGCCCGATGGTGCGCCGGATCACCGAGCCTAAGGAAGCCACGACCCCGGCGCTGGGTGCCGAGGGCCAAACCATGCTCGCCGCCCCCGGCAGTGAGCCGGTGGACAATCCGATCCGCGCCATCGTCGACCTGATCGACCGCAGCCCCGAGGACAGCGTTGCCGTGATCCGTGGCTGGCTCAGCCGGGAGGAAGCGCGGTGAGCGAAGCGATCAGCCAACTTTCCGGCGCCCAGCGCACCGCCATCCTCATGCTCGCCCTCGGCGACGAATACGGCGGCAAGCTGATGGCGATGCTCAAGGACGATGAAATCCGCGAGGTCTCGCGCGCCATGGTCGGCCTCGGCAAGATCGGGCCGGATGTGGTCGACCAGCTCTGCGCGGAATTCGCAGCGAGTCTCGGGCGCACCAGCGCGGTCTCCGGCTCGGCGGAGGCGACCGAGCGGATGCTCCGCGCCATGCTGCCCTCCGAAATGGTCAACCAGATCCTCGAAGACCTGTACGGCCCGGCCGGGCGCAACATCTGGGACAAGCTGGCCAAGGTGAACGAATCCGTCCTTGCCGACTACCTCTGCCACGAACACCCCCAGACCGCCTCGATGGTGCTCTCGCGCCTCGCCGCCGACCATACCGCCCGCGTCATCGCCCTCCTGCCCGAGCCGCTCGCGATCGAGATCGTCGAACGGATGCTGACCCTCGGGGGTGTGCAGCGCGAGGCGGTCGATGATGTCGAACGCACGTTGCGGGCCGATTTCATGGCCAATCTCGCCTCCAGCGCCCAGCGCGATCCGCACGAAAAAATGGCCGAAATCTTCAATGCGTTCGACCGCAACGTGGAATCCCGCCTGATCGCCGCCCTCGAAGCCCGCAACGAGGAGGCCGCGCAGCGGATCAAGTCGCTGATGTTCACCTTCGACGACCTCGTCCGCCTCGCGCCCCAGGATGTCCAGACCCTGCTCCGCGCCGTGGAAAAGGTACGCCTGCCGATCGCGATCGAGGGCGGGTCGGACCGCATCCGCGAGCTGTTCATGCGCAACCTGTCGGAACGCGCCGGAAAGATGTTGCGCGACGACATCGAGGCCCTCGGGCCGGTCCGCCTGCGCGACGTGGATGCAGCACAGCTCGCCATCGTCGCGACGGCGAAAGACCTCGCCGCCCAGGGCGAAATCGAAATCGGTACAGGAAAGGAAGACGACCTTGTCATCTGAACTAACGAACTCGTCGGATCTCGCGGCACAGCCCCGCACCCTCGCGGAACTGCCGCTCGCCGCCTCGCCCGGACGCGCAGGCACCGAGGACTCGCCGCCACGCACCCCGCGCGATCTCGAAGCGGTCTATGATATTCCGGTCCTGGTCAGCGCCGTGCTCGGCCGTTCGACCATGCAGGTCAGCCAGCTGCTCAAGCTCGGCCGGGGGGCGGTGGTCGAATTGGACCGCAAGGTCGGCGACCCGATCGATATTTTCGTCAACAACCGCCTGATCGCCCGCGGCGAGGTCGTGATGATCGACGATGTCAAGCTCGGCATCACCATGACCGAAATCGTCAAATCCGACCGTGGCGGCTGAGCGGCAGCCATGCGCATTCTCATCATCGGATCGCTGCTGGGGGAACTGGGCATCGCCGCCCGCATCGCCGCATCGCGCGGTGCGGTGCTCGATCAGGCCGATACGGTCGATATCGCAATGCGCGTCCTGCGCCAGGATGCACGGATCGACCTGATCATCTGCGACGTCAGCCGCGACCTCGCTCGGCTCATGCGCCAGCTCGCCGCCGAGCGCTTCACCATCGCGGTCGTGGCCGCCGGCGCGGAGGACGATGGCGACGCCGCCGTTGCCGCGATCAGTGCCGGGGCGCGGGACTATCTGCCGCTGCCGCCCGATGCCGAACTGATCGCTGCCATGCTCGCCGCCGTCTCGCCCGATCGCCCGCCCGCCCTCGTGGCGCGCGA
>JAQTXO010000192.1 GCA_028688765.1 Acidiphilium sp.
TCGCCATGCGGCTGCCCGGGCGGCGGGGCGAACTGCCCCAGCTGATGGTGACCGTGGCGATAGCGACCTGCTCGCCTGCCTTGTGCCAGTCGAGCGCGATCGACAGGATATCCTCGGAATCGTTCATCGCCGTTCCACCCATAAAGTGGCCGCCTGCAAACGCGGGGGTGCCGCGGTCGACAGGGCGGTGATCAGGCCGCGCAGGCTCGCGAGGTTGTGGACCGGCCGGAATTCGTCGACATGGGGCAGCATCGCGCGTGCGCCCTGGGATTTCGGTGCGAACCCGTCATAGCGCAAGAGCGGGTTGAGCCAGATCAGCCGGCGCGAGGAGCGATGCAGCCGTGCCATGTTGCTCGCGAGACCGGCGGCGCCGTCGCGGTCCAGCCCATCGGTCACCAGCAGGACGACGGCACCCTGGGCGAGGACGCGGCGGGACCAGTGGCGGTTGAACTCGGCCAGGGCTTCGCCGATCCGGGTGCCGCCCGACCAGTCCGGCACGATGTTGGCGACGCGCTGGAAGGCTATTTCGGGGTCGCGCCGTTCGAGCTGGCGGGTGATGTTGGTCAGGCGGGTGCCGAACAGGAAGGTGGTGACGCGGTCGCGGTCGTTCGCGACGGCGTGGAGGAAGTGGAGCAGGATCTGGGCGTAGCGCGCCATCGAGCCGGAGATGTCGCACAGCACGACGAGCGGCGGGGGGCGGGTCAGCGGGATTTTGCGGACCATGTCGAAAATTTCGCCGGACTGGCGCAGGGAGCGGTGCAGCGTTTGCTTGAGGTCGATCCGGCTGCCGCGCGCGGCAGGACGGGTGCGGCGGGTGCGGCGTTCGTCGAGCGGCAGGCGGAGGCGGGTGATCGCGCGTTTGGCCTCGGCGATCTCGGCGGCGCTCATGGCCTCGAAATCGAGGGAGTCGAGACGTTCCTGGGCCGAGGCGGTCAGGACGGCGTCGATCTGCTGCGGTTGGTCGGGGTCGGGCGGGCGTTCGCGGGATTTGGTCGCGGCCATCGCTTCGGCGAGGCGGCGGGTGCCGGGCGGGGCGCGTTCCTCGGCGGGGGTGCGGCCTTCCATGTTGGCGAGCAGGGCCGCGAATTTCGAGGCATCCGGATTGCGCCAGAACACCGAGAAGGCCTGATCGAACAGGTCGGTATGCTCATGGCGGCGGAGCATCACCGCGCGCAGGGCGGCGTGGACGATGCGGCGGTCCGAAATGTCGATCAGGGCGAGGGATTGCGCGGCGGCGATCACTTCGCCGGGGCCGACCGGCAGGCCGGTGCGGCGGAGCAGGCGGGCGAAGTGCATGATGTTCGCCGCGAGGACGCCCGACGTTGCCGGGGCGGTCATGCGGCGCGCACGGCTTCCTCGGTCAGCCGTGCCGCCATCTCGCCGCGCACCTTGGCGATGTCGTCCTGATATTTCAGCAGGGCACCCAGCGTGTCGTCGACCACGGCGGGGGCGAGTTCGGTTTCGTCGAGGGCGGCGAGGGCGGAGGCCCAGTCGATGGTTTCGGCGACGCCGGGGAGTTTGAAGATGTCGGTGGTGCGGATGCGCTGGACGAAGGCGACGATCTGGGCGGAGAGCCGGGCCGGGACGCCGGGGGCGCGGGCGGCGAGGATGGCGCGTTCGCGGGCGGCGTCGGGGTAGTCGACCCATTGGTAGAGGCAGCGGCGGCGGATCGCGTCGTGGACTTCGCGGGTGCGGTTCGAGGTGATGATCACGACCGGTTTGGTGGTGGCGGCGATGGTGCCGAATTCGGGGATGGTGAGCTGGAAGTCGCCGAGGAGTTCGAGCAGGAAGGCTTCGAAGGGTTCGTCGGCGCGGTCGAGCTCGTCGATCAGCAGGACGGCGGGGGGCAGGTCGGGGTCGATCGCGGCGAGGAGCGGGCGGCGGAGCAGGAAGTCGCGGGCGTAGATGTCGCGCCGCAGCGCGGAGCGGTCGGTCCCGGCGCTTTCGGCGAGGCGGATTTCCATCAATTGGCGGGTGTGATCCCATTCATAGGCCGCCGATGAGAGGTCGAGCCCCTCGTAGCATTGCAGGCGGACCAGCCTGCGGCCGAGTTGTTCGGCGAGAACCTTGGCGATTTCGGTCTTGCCGGTGCCGGGCTCGCCTTCGAGGAAGAGCGGACGTTCCATCACGAGGGCGAGATGGACGCTGGTGGCCAGACCGCGATCCGCGATGTAGTGGCCCCCGGCGAGCAGGTCGGCGGTTTCGGCGACCGAACCCGGCAGGGGACGGGCGATCATCCGATGAACTTGGCAATCACGATGGCGACCACCACGATCGAGATGATCAGGGGGATCCAGATCCCGATCGGCAGGCCGGCGACGACGGGGTTGCTGGGGTCGCTGGCGTGGGCCGGGGGATGGTCGTGTCCGTGGTCGTTCATCGTTTCCTCGTGTTGTGGTTGCGGGGTGGTCGGGGCAGGCGTGGCGGCGGGCGCCACCAGTTCGGAGAACCGGGTGAAAAAAGTTTCGGCGTAGGATTTGGCGACGGAATCGATCAGGCGCGCGCCGAGTTGCGCCATTTTGCCGCCGATCTGGGCGTTGACCTGGTAGTGCAGCGCGGTGCCGCCCGGCGCATCGGCGAGTTGCACGCGGGCGCCGCCTTTGGCAAACCCCGCGACACCGCCCTGCCCTTCGCCGGAGATGACGTAGGAATTCGGCGCGTCGATCTCGGTGAGGTTGACCTTGCCGTTGAAGCGCGAGGAGATCGGGCCGATCTTGGCGGCGACCACCGCGGTCATTTCAGTATCGGAGAGTTTATCGATGGATTCGCAGCCGGGGATGCAGGATTTCAGGACCGCCGGGTCGTTCAGGGCTGCCCACACCGTCGCGCGCGGTGCTGCGATCAGCCGTTCACCAGACATATCCATCAGCGTAAGGTTCCTTCGTTCATCGGTCAGCCTCGCGGTATCTTTAGTTTGAGCCCGCGCAGCGCGCAAATCGGTAAGCGAGGCGGGGCGCAAATCGTGAAGCCGGGCGGGGCGCAGAGCGGGCTTGCATTGCGGGTTGGCAGGATATGGTGATGGACAGCGTGCTTCCCATCCTCGCGATGGTGCCGTTCGGCGGGACGCTGCTCAGCTTTGCGCTGCTGCCGGGGCTGGCGCCGCGTTTCTGGCATCGGAACATGGTGCGGATCAGCCTGGGATGGGTGGTGCTGGGGGTGGTGCTCGCAATTGCGGGTGCGGGGCCGGTGCGCGCGGCCAGCGGGTTATGGGTTTCGACGGTGGTGGATTTTCTGCCGTTCATCGCGGTGCTGATGGCGCTTTATACGCTGGGCGGGGGGGTGCTGATTGCGGGCGGGCCGTGGGGACGGCCGGGCGGTAATGTGCTGCTGCTCGCGATCGGGACCGTGCTGGCGGGGGTGATGGGGACGATCGGCGCGGGGTTGCTGCTGATCCATCCGCTGCTGGCGTCGAACGCGGCACGGCCTGAGAAGCGGCATCTGGTTCTGGGGTTCATTATTCTCGTCGCGAATGCCGGGGGGGCGCTGAGCCCGCTCGGCGATCCGCCGCTGCTGATCGGGTTTCTGCGCGGGGTGCCGTTTTTCTGGCCGTTGCAGAATTTGACCGGGCCGCTGCTGGTGATCGCGCTGCCGGTGCTGGCGTTGACCTACGGGTATGACCGGTATCGTGCTGCGCACGAGCCGGTGCCGGTGCGTCAGGCCCTGCGGATCAGGGGCGGGTTGAATATCGTGCTGCTGATCGGCTTCGTTGCGGCGATCGCGGCCTCGGGGGTGGTGCCGGGGCCGGAGATCGGGCTGGGGCCGGCGCGGATGCCGGCGGCGCAACTGGCGCTGACGCTGCTGGCCGGCGTGGTGGTCATGGTATCCGAGCGGATGACGTCGCGGACGATCAGGGCGCGCAACCGGTTCGCGTGGGGGCCGATGCGGGAGATCGCGGTGCTGTTTTTTGCGATTTTCGCGACGATTCCGCCGGTATTGGCTGCGATTGCGGCGGCTCCGCTGCCGAAAGAACCGTTGCTGTGGTTCTGGCTTGCCGGCGTGTGTTCGGCATTTCTCGACAGTGCGCCGACTTATCTGATTTTTTTCAATGCGGCGGGGGGCAGCGCGGCGGCGTTGATCCGCCCGCCGGCGGAACTGCTCACCGCGCTTTCGGCGGGGTCGGTGTTTTTCGGGGCGGTGACGTATCTCGGGAATGCGCCGAACCTGATGATCCGGTCGATCGCGGCACGGCGCGGGGTGCGGATGCCGGGGTTTTTCGGGTATTTCGTTGCGGCGGCTCTGGTGCTGGTGCCGCTGTTTGTGGTGGAGAGCGCGGTGTTCTTTGGCTAGGCCGGGCTGCTGCCCGATCAGCCATCATGGGTCTCGCGGACCATGTTCAGTTTCATCATGACAGCGAGGACCACGCCCTTGATCGGGCGCTGGACCACGAGTTGGAGGAAGATGGCGAAGGGGATGAAGATCAGGAGCGAGGTCCGGTAGTCGAGATGGCCGTGGCGGTCCGACAGGATCAGGGCGATGCCGATGATCGCGAGGCCGATGACGATAGTGAGGTAGGGCGGCAGCGATTCGCAAGGCACGTCGCCCAGCGGGGCGTTGCAGGACGGGCAGCGCGGGCGGATGTTGAACCAGTTGGCGAAGGCGGAGGCCTTGCCGCAGGAGGGACAGCGCATCAGCAGGCCGCGACGGATGGCTGTGCCCCAGCCGGGCATGGTGAAGATGGGGGTGGCGGTGGGTTGGGTTTTGCGCTGCCAGCGGACCGGCCCCCGGTCGTTCATACGGTCATTCATGGGCTGGACTCCGCCTGAGGAACGTCATGTCGCGAGTTTCGCGTCGCCTTCGAGGGCGGCTTCGATCTGTTCGAGGCTGCGGCCCTTGGTTTCGGGGACCAGGAACCACGTGAAGACGATGGTGGCCAGGGTCATGGCCGCGTAGATCAGGAAGGTGGGGCCGCGCCCGAGGCCTTTGACGAGGTCGAGGAAGGTGATCGAGACCAGCATGTTGAAGCTCCAGTTCGCGATGGTCGCGAGCGACATGCCGCGACCGCGCACCGCGAGGGGGAAGATTTCGGCGATCAGCAGCCAGAAGACCGGGCCGAGGCCGATCGCGAAAAACGCGACATAGGCGGCGACCGAGAGGACGGTGACCAGAGCGAGGCCGCCGTGCAGGCCGATCATGAAGGCGGCGGAGAGGATGAGGAGGGTGACCAGCATGCCCGCGAGGCCGAACAGCAGGAGCTTGCGGCGGCCCACGATATCGAGCAGGCGCATGGCCACCAGGGTCATGACGACGTTGACCGCGCCGACGCCGGCGGTGGCGAGGATCGAGATCGAGGCGGAGGGCAGGCCGGCTTTTTCGAAGATGGTGGGGGCGAAGTAGATGACGGTGTTGATGCCGGTGATCTGCTGGAAGATCGCGAGGCCGATGCCGATGATCAGGGGCTTGCGGGCGCGGGAGGTGAACAGGGCGGACCACGGGGTGCGTTTGCTGGTGGTCGCGAGGTCCTTATGGAGATCGTGCATTTCATCGTCGATGTTGCCGCCGTCGCGGAGGTAGATCAGGGCGCGCCGTGCCTCGTCATCGCGGCCTTTGCCGGCGAGCCAGCGGGGGCTTTCGGGCAGGGTCAGCATGCCGATGAACAGGATGATGCCGGGGATGCACCCGACGCCGAGCATCCAGCGCCAGCCTTCGGGGCTGTGGGAGAGCAGGAAGCCGACGCCGTAGGACAGGACGATGCCGAGGGTGATGTAGAACTGGTTGATGGTGACGATGGCCCCGCGCTTGGCGGGCGGGGCGATCTCGGAGAGGTAGAGCGGGGTGAGCATCGAGGCGACGCCGATGCCGGCACCGACCATGACGCGGCCCGCAAGCAAGGCGGCGACGCTCCAGGCGGCGGCGGAGAGCAGGGCGCCCGCGACGAAGATGAGGGCGGTGACGAGCAGGACCGGGCGGCGGCCGAACCGGTCGGAGAGCGTTCCGGCGAAGGCGGCACCGACGGCGGCGGCGGCGAGGGCGATGGCGACGACCACGCCCTGCATGGTCGCGCCGAGATGGAAGACGTGGCGGATGAACAGAAGCGCGCCGGAGATGACGCCGGTATCGTAGCCGAATAACAGGCCGCCCAGACCGGCGACGATGGCGATCAGGGTAAAGCGCATGGTTCGT
>JAQTXO010000193.1 GCA_028688765.1 Acidiphilium sp.
CATGCTTGGTCAGTCGCCCACGTGCCAGAGCCAGCCCCTGGCCAATCGCGCCAATCGCCAGCGATGCGGTCTCGATGACCCCCAGTGTTGCTCCTGCCAGGGACAGGATCCGCTTGGCATGCAGGTCATCCCCCAGCAAACCTTCCAGAAAGCGCTGAACATCGTCAAACGACATATGTGTCCTCTTGGCAGCCATCCGATCCTCCAGAAACCAGACTGATTGCCGGGCAACCTTGGAATCGTGCACCGAGGAACAAGGGCAGCCAGAAAATTCGAACGAAAAGAACCTGGATCAACCGATCCCGATTCCTTCCGAAAATCCAACCCCGCCCTCTCGATTCTCTTCAAACGATAGTTGCGGAATCAATATGAGGGGATGGATGAGGGCTCCGACAGCAATAGCATCTGGTTGCACGATGCCGACGG
This sequence comes from Acidiphilium sp., assembly GCA_028688765.1. Lineage (GTDB taxonomy): Bacteria > Pseudomonadota > Alphaproteobacteria > Acetobacterales > Acetobacteraceae > Acidiphilium > Acidiphilium acidophilum. The sequence continues at coordinate 427 of JAQTXO010000193.1, forward strand.
CATCCTGATCGAGTTGAAGGTCGCTGACAAATCCTCGCCCAACGCCAAGTCGGATTTCGCACCGATTACGTCGTGCGAGTCCGGCACACGCGGCGCTGCGCTCCGCGGTGCCCTTGAGGCAGTCCGACCACGTCGGCTCGCTCATGTACTGGTATTTGTGCGGGATGTCGCAACTTCGGTGAAGTTTTACAGCCAGGTACTGGGGCTGCGCCTGTCCGACGAAGCGGGCGGCGGCATCGCGTTCATGCATGGCGTGCATGGGAGCGATCATCACATGATAGCACTCGCAAAATCGGAAGCGCCCGGGTTTCATCACTGCAGTTGGGATGTCGGCTCAATTCAGGATATCGGGCTTGGCGCGATGCAAATGGCAGAGCGTGGTTTCGAAGCGGGATGGGGTCTGGGACGGCACGTACTCGGGTCGAATTACTTTCACTATGTACGCGACCCTTGGGGCAGCTACGCCGAGTACTCGGCGGATATCGACTACATACCAGTGACGATGGATTGGGAGGGCAAGTCTCACGCACCGGAAAACAGTTTTTATTTGTGGGGCCCAGCCCCGCCTAGCGATTTTACTAAAAATTATGAAGTAATCGACCGGAACGGCTGAATCAGCCGGCCGGCTAAAATCGTCAAACAGAAGGACGTTTTTCACGCGGGACATGCTCGCGAGGGAAAATTGCGTCCCAACGCGTGGAGGACTGTATGTCAAAAACAGTAACATTGCCTTGGGATACGGGTTACGAGATCAAGGCGGTCACGCTGCTGTCACTGGGCTTTGGGCTGGTCGGCCTCGACAGGTTCATGATCCTGCCGATGTTTCCGACCATCATGAAGAGCCTCCATCTGGGCTATCAGAATCTCGGCGAAATTACTGGCATCCTCTCCATCACCTGGGGCATTGCTGCTTTGTTTACCGGCCGGATTTCCGATCTGATCGGGCGTCGCCGGGTTGTTCTTGTGTCGATTGTGATCTTCTCGGTTCTGGTCGGGATCAGCGGGCTCGCTGCAGGACTACTGACACTTCTGCTGCTGCGCGGCCTGATGGGCTTCGCCGATGGCGCTTACACCCCGCCCAGCATCGTAGCCACGCTCGAAGCCTCCAAGCCAACACGGCACGGCCAGAATCTCGGCATCCAGCAGATGATGTTGCCGCTGTTCGGCTTGGCCATTGCACCGATCCTGGTGACGCAACTGCTGCAGACCGTGAACTGGCGCTACATTTTCGTCATGGTTAGCCCCTTCGGCCTGATCGTCGCGGCACTTCTATACTTCGTGCTGCGTCAGCCTTCCGAAGCGGCCCTCATTGACCACACGGCGGTGCAAGATCCCTCCAGCAACCGCTGGAGGGATCTGTTTCTATATCGCAATATTATTCTTAACATGATTGGGATGTTGTGCTGGTTGACCTGCCTCGTCGTTACCAGCGCGCTCGTGCCGAATTATCTGATCGATTACCTTCATCTGAGCCTTCCGCAGATGGGCTTCGTGCTGTCCGCAATTGGTTTCGGCGGCACCCTCGGTACCGTTATTTTGCCTATGATATCCGACCGGATCGGTCGCCGTCCGATGATGCTGATTTCAAGTGCCGGGGCGGGGCTATCGCTGTTCGCGTTTTCGCGGGTCGGCGCGGCACCGGTCTTGTTGTTTACCTTCATGTTCGCCACCCACTTTTTCAACTTCTCGCTGATCACCCTCACGGTCGGGCCGATCAGTGCCGAGTCAGTACCGGCCAAACTCATGGCGTCTGCATCGGGCCTTGTCATTTGCACCGGAGAAGTCTTCGGCGGTGGGATCGCGCCGGTCATTGCCGGCTTCGTGGCGGAACATTTCGGTATCCAGGAGATACTGCCACTGGCGATTGGCGGCCTCGCGGTCGGGTTCATCAACAGCTGCTTTCTGCGGGAAACCGCGCCACGGCGCCTCCGCGGCGAGGGACTGGCTCCAATTCAGAACGATCTCGTAATCCCGCCGGCGCAATAGAGCGCTCAACACTGGAGGTTTTATGATCGACGTTCACGCGCACTACCTGCCCGATTTTTACCGCCAGGCACTGGAAGTGGCAGGCCAGACTTGCCCTGACGGTATTCAACGCCTCCCCGACTGGAGCGAAGCCGGCGCGCTCGGTACGATGGACGAGTTGGGCATTCGCACCGCCATGCTGTCTATTTCCTCACCTGGCGTTCATTTCGGTGACGACGCCGCGGCGGCCCGTTTGAGCCGCCAGCTCAACGAGGAAGGCGCGCGGCTGGTTGCAACACACAAAGGTCGCTTCGGCCTATTTGCGGTGCTACCACTCCCAGACATCGATCGTAGCATCGCTGAAGCCGAATACGCGCTCGACGTGCTGAAGGCTGACGGCGTCGTCCTTGAGACCAATCATCATGGCGTTTATCTTGGCGACGCGCGGCTCGATCCGCTTTACGAATTGCTCGACAATCGCAAAGCCGTGATCTTCATCCACCCCACCTCTCCCTCCTGCAATTGCTGTGCAGAGCTTGCACTCGGCTATCCGCGCCCAGTGCTAGAATTCATGTTCGAGACTACCCGCTCGGTGATTAACATGATGCTGTCCGGCACGCTCGACAAATACCAGGCATTGCGAGTTATCGTTCCGCACGCTGGAGCGACGCTACCAGTGCTCGCGGATCGAGTCGCAATGCTTACACCGGCCCTGAGTGTTGGCAACGCCATGTCAAGCGAACATGTTTTCGAGCTCTTGCATCGTCTGTACTACGATCTCGCGGGTATGCCGGCGCCGCGCCTGCTCGGCGCATTGCTGCAGATCGCCGATCCTGATCGTATCCTTTACGGCAGCGACGGCCCATTCACGCCGCTGCCGCTCATCCGCACACTGCTGACGCAGCTTCAATCGACGCCATTGCTCCGCGAGGGTTTACGGCAACGGATGTTCAACGACAATGCCTGCCAACTGTTTCCGCGTTTGGCTCCTAATATGAATCACGGGGCATCACTATAACCAAAACAGTGCAAATCCGCACTATATAATAAATGTGGGAGACTTCATGAACAGCTATAAAGCGATTACGAAAATTGTGATGACATCTGTGATCGGCTTGGCTGCCCTGACTTGCGGTGCTACAGCCTTTGCTGGTCAGCCAGAGCCGCCAGATATGGTTGCACCACCGCCAAATATCAATATTTTACTTTTCTACAATAAGTACAGCACCTCTAGCAACTTCTTTACGAGTTCTGGGGAGCAAGTGACCGGGTCACGGTTTGTTACTGATATCCCGATCCTTCAGTTTCTTCATTCGTTTCGGGTAGATGGTACGACCTTCGCGGCCCAAATTACCGCTCCTTATGTAGCATTTTCAGGCAACCAGCGCATCGGCCCGACACCATTGACGGCCAACAGCGGCTTCGTCGGCCCGGTTTTCACGGCGATGGCTTGGCCGATCGCTAACCCGGCGGAAGATGAATATCTGCAACTGACCTACACACTGACCACGCCGGTTGGCAGCTACGACAACCTACGGCATTCACACATTTCACTTGCCCTTTCGAACCGGCTCTGATTCTCCATGATTTTAGGATTGACGGGGAACGAGATGGCGGTCCGGGGTGGGGCTTTGGGTCATTTTGGTGATGCGCGGCGAGCAACAATGGGCACCACGCTGGTTGAGCGGGTGGTGGAGACCGGCTCGCTGGTCATCCGTAAACTCGGCGGCACCCGGGCGCGGGAGATTGCGATCCATCGGTTCCTCTCAGCACCATCGGTCACGTGTGGCGAGATGGTTGAGACGCTGGCGTATCGCACGGCAGCGGCCTGCCAAGGACGCCGGATTGTGGCAGCGCAGGACACCACCGAGATCAATTTCGCCGGTCGCGAGGAGCGTCGCCGGGGGCTTGGGCCGGCCGGCGATGGCGTATCGGCTGGATTTTTCATGCATCCTGTGATCGCCATCGACAGCGAGACCGAGGCGGTGCTCGGCCTGCTCGATGCGAAGATCTGGACCCGTTCGGATGACTTCGACGCGACACCTGCGCGCGAGCGGGCGCTGGAAGACAAGGAGAGCATGCGATGGCTGGAAGGGGCTGCACGCACCGCCGAGCGGCTGACTGATGCCGCTTCGGTCGTGGTCGTGGCCGATCGGGAGAGCGACATCTATGCGGGCTTTGCCCGGCGTCCGGCGTCGGTCGACATGATTGTTCGTGCCGCCCACGATCGTGTTCTGGATGACGGCGGCCGCCTGTTCGCCGCCCCCGAGGCGTGGGCTGAGTTGGCCCGGAACGAAGTGCGTGTCGCGCCATCACGCACCGGCGTTGCCGCACGGGTCGCGATCGTGGCGCTGCGCGCTGGTGCGGTGGTGGTTTGCCGTCCTCGCCATGGCGGCGACGCCGAGGGGCCAGAACATTTGTCCCTCACCATGGTCGAGGCGCGCGAGATCGATGCCCCCAGCGGAAGTTCACCGCTTTTGTGGCGACTCCTGACCACGCTCCAGGTCGCCAATGCCGATGACGCTGCGGAAATTGTGCGTTTGTATCGGCTGAGGTGGCGCATTGAAGAGATTTTCAGATCATTGAAAAGCGACGGAATGCGGCTGGAAGAAACCCAGCTGCATGACGCCAGCCGATTGTTCAAACTGGCGTTGGTTGGGCTTGCAGCAGCAACCCGCACCGTCCAATTGGTCGACGCTCGCGATGGCAGTCCACGGCCGGCAACCGATGTGATCGACGCCACGCTGATACCGGCCGCCGAGGTCATCGCCCCGACGCTCGAAGGCAAAACACGCCGCCAGCAAAACCCTCATCCGCCCCATTCTCTCGCATGGCTTTCCTGGATCGTGGCACGGCTCGGGGGTTGGAACTGCTACTATAAACCCCCGGGACCAAAAACCATGCGTGCCGGATGGGCGCGTTTCGCCTCAATGGCCGCAGGCTTCGCCCTCGCTACCCAATCAAATGTGTGAATCCCGTAGGTAAATAGGGGGCATCCACGCACATGTGCGCGGACCTCTTGATGATCGTAAATTGCTTATTTACCGTCCAAAGAGCGATATTCCTATGTTCGGTATAGATTGTCTGGCCGATCTGTGAAAGTGTTGATATCACTGGGGTGTCGGCCCATTCGGAGCGGAGCGTCGGCCAGCCAGTTCGGCTTGGACGCCCAAGGCAAGATGTTGCAACGTTTCTGGAAATTTGTCCAAGGCGGGGATGAACTGCCTTTCGATGTCGGTTCCGAGTTTTTCCTGCCTATCGAGTGTCTCCCGGAACGCGGACGCCTGATCCCTGAAGGCTTCAAGGCATAGATCGCTTCGGCGGCGCGCCATGTTGTTCTGGTTGATGCGCCTGCCGTTCTGTTCCGCCATCTCGAAATGATGGCGCAGCCGGAACAGCGTGGTCGTTTGCCGGACGTCGCTGTCTTCGCGATCCGCCTGCTCCACATCGCTCGCATTCGCCTTGGCCGGGTGATCGGCCATATCGGCGGCAACCCGGCTCCAAAAATCTTCGATCGTGATCGGTTTGTTGTCGCCCAGGGCGCGGCCCAGCTTGATCGATTCCATCACCGCCGCCTCGGAGATCATCGTAAAGGATTGCCTGACGTGCCGGCTTTCGGCGGTGTACCCTTTGAAGGAGGTGATGCCGCTGCTGCCGCGGGGCAGGGCGTTGATATGCTCGTCGGACGTGAC
>JAQTXO010000194.1 GCA_028688765.1 Acidiphilium sp.
CGGTGCCCCGCTGGCCGGCGAAATGTCGGGCCACATCTTCTTCGCCGATAAATGGTACGGGTTCGACGACGCCCTCTACGCCGCCGTCCGCGTCCTCAACGCCGTCATCCACAGCGGCAAATCGGTCTCGGCCTTCCGCAAATCCCTGCCCCAGGTCCTCAACACGCCGGAACTCCGGTTCGACTGCGAGGAAAGCCGCAAATTCTCCGTGGTCGCCGAAGTCGCCGAACGCCTCCGTGCCGATGGCGCCACGGTTTCGGAAACCGATGGCGTGCGCGTGAACACCGAGGATGGCTGGTGGCTCCTGCGCGCCTCGAACACCCAGGCCGTGCTGGTCGCCCGCGCCGAAGCCGCAACCCCCGCCGGTCTCGCCCGCCTCAAGGCCACGCTGGCGTCGCAACTCGCCGCGTCCGGCCTCGCGCCCGATTTCTCCGGTGCCAATGCCGGCCACTGATCGATGACGATCGATCGGGCAGTCACCGTCGCGGTCCTGCTGCCCTGCCACAACGAAGCCCTCGCGATCGGCAAGGTGGTGCGCGACTTCCGCGCCGCCCTGCCGGACGCGATCATCTACGTGTTCGACAACAACTCGACCGATGCCACCATCGCGATCGCATCCGAAGCCGGCGCCGTGGTCCGCCGCGAACCCCAGCAGGGCAAGGGCCACGTCGTCCGCCGCATGTTCCGCGACATCGACGCCGATATCTACATCATGGCCGATGGCGACGACACGTATGACGCATCCCTCGCCCCCGCTTTGCTCGCCCTCGCCCGCAGCGGCCCGCACGATCTGGTCAACTGCGTCCGCATCGCAACCGGCGACGAAGCCTATCGCGGCGGCCACCGCCTCGGCAACGTCCTGCTCACCGGCGCGGTCCGCACCATCTTCGGCGACCGGGTGCAGGACATGCTCTCCGGCTACAAGGTCATGTCCCGCCGCTTCGTCAAATCGTTCCCCGCTCTGTCCACCGGGTTCGACATCGAAACCGAACTCGCGGTCCACGCCCTCGAACTCGCGGTTCCGATCGCCCATCTCGAGGGCGATTATCGCGGCCGCCCCCCCGGCTCGGAAAGCAAGCTCCGCACCTGGCAGGATGGCTGGCGCATCCTGATGATGATCCTCAAACTCATCCGCCACGAACGCCCGCTCGCCTTTTTCGGCGGCGTCGCCCTCGCCTGCGCCCTGGTCGCGATCCTGCTCGGCATCCCGCTGCTGATCACCTACCTCCACACCGGCCTGGTCCCGCGCCTGCCCACCGCCGTGCTCGCCACCGGCATCGGCCTCGCCGGCCTGCTCAGCCTCACCACCGGCATCATCCTCGACACCGTCACCCGCGGCCGCCGCGAACTCCGCGCCCTCGCCTATCTCGGCCAACCCGCCCCCACCGTCCCCGGCGAGCCGCGGTTTTGAAGCCTGCCCTCAGCGCCCTCGCCTACGACCGTGGCAGCCTGATGAAACCGTGATCGGCGGGTGCAAAAAAAGGCCAGGGCTCTGCCCTGGACCCGCCAAAGGCGGAGCCTTTGGAATCCATTCGTTTGAGGTTACAGGGGCTCACCCCCGGCGGCGTTGAACCTGACGGACATCGCGCACCGCACCGTTCGCGGCGCTGGTGGTCAACGCCGCATAGGCCTGAAGTGCCGCCGAAACCACGCGATCCCGCCCGACCGGCTGCCACGCCTCCGCGCCCCGCGCCTCCATCGCAACCCGCCGCTCATCGAGGCGCGCCTGATCGAGCACGACATCGATCCGCCGGTTCGGAATATCGATCGCAATGACATCGCCGTCCTCGATCAGCCCGATCGCCCCGCCCTCGGCGGCTTCCGGCGAAATATGCCCGATCGAAAGCCCCGACGTACCCCCGGAGAACCGCCCGTCGGTGATCAGCGCGCAGGCTTTGCCCAGCCCTTTCGATTTCAGATACGATGTCGGATACAGCATCTCCTGCATCCCCGGCCCGCCTTTCGGCCCCTCGTAGCGGATCACGACCACATCGCCGGCCACGACCTTGTCACCGAGAATCGCCGCCACCGCGTCATCCTGGCTGGCAAAAATCCGCGCCGGCCCCTTGAACACCAGATTGGCGGCATCGACCCCGGCGGTCTTCACGATCGCCCCGTCGAGCGCGATATTGCCATACAGCACGGCCAGCCCGCCATCCTTGCTGAACGCGTGCGGCGCATCGCGGATCATGCCCTTGACCCGATCGGTATCGAGCCCCTCGTAGCGGCGGGACTGGCTGAACGCCTGCGTCGTCCGCACGCCGCCCGGTGCCGCGCTGAACAGCGTCCGCGCCTGTTCGCGCCCGTTCATCACATCCCAGAGTTCCACCGCCGCGCCCAAAGTCTTCTCATGCACGGTCGAGCAATCCCGGTGCAGCAACCCGGCCCGGTCCAGCGCGCCGAGCAGCCCCATGATCCCGCCCGCCCGATGGACATCCTCCATATGGACATTCGGCACCGAGGGCGAAACCTTGCACAAATTCGGCACCCGGCGCGACAGCCGATCGATGTCCGCCATGGTGAATTCAAGCTCCGCCTCGCGCGCCGCCGCCAGCAGATGCAGCACGGTATTGGTCGATCCGCCCATGGCGATATCGAGCGACATGGCGTTCTCGAACGCGTCGAAATTCGCGATCGCGCGCGGCAGGACCGAACCATCCTCCTGCTCGTAATACCGCCGCGCCAGATCCACGATCTGCCACCCGGCCTCGACGAACAGGCGTTTGCGGTCGGAATGGGTCGCGAGCAGCGAGCCGTTGCCCGGCAGCGCCAGCCCGAGCGCCTCGGTCAGGCAGTTCATCGAATTGGCGGTGAACATCCCCGAGCACGAACCGCAGGTCGGGCACGCCGAGCGTTCCATCACCGCCGCCTGCTCGTCGGTCTGGGTCGGATCGGCGGCGGCAACCATCGCGGTGATCAGATCGACCGCCCTGGTCGTCCCGTCCGCGACATACTTGCCCGCCTCCATCGGCCCGCCCGAGACGAAGATCGCCGGAATATTCAGCCGCAGCGCCGCCATCAGCATGCCGGGCGTGATCTTGTCGCAATTGGAAATGCACACCAGCGCATCGGCGCAATGGGCATTGACCATGTATTCCACCGAATCCGCGATCAACTCGCGCGAGGGCAGCGAATACAGCATCCCGCCATGCCCCATCGCGATCCCGTCATCGACCGCGATGGTATTGAATTCCTTGGCGACCCCGCCCGCCGCCTCGATCTCGCGCGCCATCAACTGCCCCATATCCTTGAGGTGCACATGGCCGGGGACGAACTGGGTGAAGGAATTGGCGATCGCGATGATCGGCTTGCCGAAATCCCCATCGCCCATCCCGGTCGCGCGCCAAAGCGCGCGGGCACCGGCCATGTTGCGGCCATGAGTCGAGGTACGGGAACGATAATGCGGCATGATCGTGGTTTCCGGTCGAATGTTTCCAAAATTATAGGCGGATTGCTGTCGTGCCGCTACCGGGGGCGACGCAGGGCTGATCGCCACAGCCGATCACAAGCGATCGACGACCCCGGCGATCCCATACGCGATAGAGAATTGCCATATTTGACCAATAAAAACCCGCCTCCCGTCTGTCGATCCCAACCCGTCCACCCCAAACCCGGTACAAAACCAAATCAAAAAAGTTTTTTGCTTCTTTTTTACAAAAAAGAAGCCGTCCCTTCATCCATCCTTCGCCTCTCCCAGCGCAAACACCCGCAACGCCGAAGCCAGCGCCTCATCCGCGCCGCGCCCCTCGTCGATCGCGCGCACCATCGCGGCCAACGTCACTTCCCGCCGCGCCGCCGCCGCCTCCAGCGCCGCCCAGAACGCCGGTTCGAGGGCAATGCTGGTCCGGTGTCCCGAAAGCGAGATGCTGCGCTTGATCAGGCTCATTCCCGGCGCGGCAGGATATAGAGGAGCGCGGGCAGGAACACGAAGGTTGCGATCAGCACGGCGAGCAGGCTCAGCAGCAGCAACTCGCCGAGGCTCGCGGTCCCCCGGTCATGCGAGGCCGCGAGCGAGCCGAAGGCGGTGCCGGTGGTCAGCGCCGAGAACAGCACCGCCCGCGCGGTCGCCGAGCCGAGCAGGTTCTTCATTCCCGCCCGCCAGTTCATCACGAAATACACATTGAACGACACCCCCACGCCCAGCAGCAGCGGCAGGGCGATGATATTGGCATAATCGAGCGACATCCCGGCCAGACGCGCAAACAGGGCGGTCAGGAAGGCCGAGAGCGCGAGCGTGAGCACCACCAGCGCCGAATCCCGCGCCGAGCGCAGAAAGATCATCAGGATAACCGCGATCGCCACCGCCCCGAGCGCTGCGGCCTCGCGGAACGCACCGAGAATGGTCTTCGCGGTCGCCACCGTGGTCGCCGCCGGCCCGGCCACCACCGGCACCACTTTCTGCGTCGCGGCGACAAATTTCCACAATCCCGCCGAGGACTGTGCCGCCTTGGTCGGAATCACCTGCACCCGGACCCGACCATCAGGCAGAAACCAGTCGGCCTTGAGCGCCGGCGGCAGATTTGCAGCCGTGATCCGCTGCGCCGAGAGCGCATCGTTCAACCGGGACAGTTCACCCGGCAGATATTTCACCAGCGCCGCATTCGCCGCCATCAGCCTGGCATCCGGCAGCGCCTTCAGCCGGTCCAGCGCCTGCCCGATACCGATCAACGGCGAGGTCTTCGGCAGTTTCGCCGCGACCGTGGCAATCTCCGCCGCCGCCTTCGCCGCCGCCATGCGCAACCGTGCGGGGGTCACCGCCGGGGGTGTGCCCGCGGCGAGCGAGGGGGCCAGAATCCCCTGGGTCTGCTGGATCATCGCGAGTTTCGCGGTCTGGTGGGTCGGAATGAAGGTCGCGCCCGAGATCACCTGCGAGACCTCGGGCAACCTGGCGAATTTCGCGGCCAGCACCCGCGCCTGCGGCAGATCCTTCGCCAGCGCATCGACATAGAACGGATTGGTCACCGCCTTGCCGAGCAGCGTCTTCAGCGTCCGCATCGCCTCGGTATTCGGATTCTGGGTATCGAGCGGATTGGCGTCGAACCGCACCGTCGCCACGGAAACGATTCCCGCAATCGCGAGGATGCCGAACACGGCGAGCACGGGCCTGCCGTGGCGCTTGAGCACATGATCGCCCCAATCGCCGAGCGGAAACCCGATCCGTTCCACCTCGCCGCGCGGACGCGTCAATGCAAGCAGGGCGGGCAGCAGCGTGATGGTACAAAAAAACGCGATCAGCATGCCGATCCCGGCGATCTCGCCCAGTTCGGCCACCCCAATGAAGCTGGTCGGCGCGAAAGCAAGAAATCCGCAGGCGGTCGCCACCGAAGCCAGCGCAATCTGCGTCCCCGCCTCGTCCGCCGCCCCCACCATCGCCAGCACCGGATCATCGATCCGCCGCCGCACATCGCGCAGCCGCACACAGAACTGAATCGCGAAATCCACCGCCAGCCCGACGAACAGGATCGCGAACGCCACCGAAATCAGGTTGAGCGTCCCGATCGCCACGGCGGCAAAGCTGAGCGTGAGCCCCAGCCCCGCCACCAGCGTCACCAAAATCGGCACGATCATCCGCCACGACCGCACCGCCAGAATCAACCACAGCGTGATCAGCGACAGGCTGATCACCAGCCCCAGCACCATGCCCTGGGTCAGGCTCGCGAACTGCTCGTCCGATAGCGGGATCTGCCCGGTGTAGTTCACCGTCGCACTCCCCGCCTTCACCGAAGGCAGTGTCGCGGCAATCCGCCGCAACGCCGCCGTCGCCGCCCCGCCCGGTTCGAGCGTGCCGTGATCGAGCACCGGGTGGATCAGCACGAAACGCACATCGCCCTGCTGGGCCGAAACGCTCGGCGTCAGCAGCTTCTGCCACGAAATCGGCTTCGGATGCCCCGCCGCCGCCTCATCGAGCGCGGTCCTGAAACTCTTCAACTGCGCATCGTATGGCTTGAGATCGGCCTGCCCCGCGCCCACGCCCACCGCCATCAGGTCGAGCGCCTTGAACAGACCCGCCGCCGAAGGATCGGCGGAACGCTGGCCGAGAAACGGCTGCGCCGTCACGATCGAATTGAGCAGGCTCGC
>JAQTXO010000195.1 GCA_028688765.1 Acidiphilium sp.
GTGGCGGGATGGCGGGGGTGTGGCGCGGGTGAGGGCGGCCATGGCGTGGCCTGCGGCTTCGCCCGTGACGCAGGCTTCGAGCAGGGAGTTGCTAGCGAGGCGGTTGGCGCCGTGCAGCCCGGTGCAGGCGGCTTCGCCGGCGGCGAACAGGCGGGGGATGGTGGTGGTGCCCTGCGCGTCGGTCGCGATGCCGCCCATGTGGTAGTGGGCGAGCGGGCGGACCGGGATCGGGGTGGTGGCGGGGTCGATGCCGGCGGCTTTGCAGGCGGCATCGATGGTGGGGAATTTCGCGGCGAAGTGCTGGATCGAGGTGGCGTTAAGATAAATGCGGTGGCCGGTGGCGAGGTGGTTGAAGACGGCGCGGGAGACGGCGTCGCGCGGGGCGAGTTCGGCGGTGAAACGCTGGCCGGTTTCGTCAATCAGGGTCGCACCTTCGCCGCGCACGGCTTCGGAGATCAGGGGCATCGGGGTCTGGCCGGTGTCGAGCCCGGTGGGGTGGAACTGGATGAATTCGAGGTCGCGCAGGACGGCACCGGCACGGGCGGCGAGGGTGAGGCCGGTGCCGGTGGCGCCGGGCGGGTTGCTGGTGTGGTGGTAGAGCGCGCCGATACCGCCGGTGGCGATCAGTACGGCACTGGATGCGAGGTAGGCGGGGGTGGCGCCGTGCGCGACCCATAATCCTGCGAGGATGCCGTCCGGGGCGTGGAGGGCGGTGACGGTGGTGTGTTCGCGGATGGTGACATGCGGGGCGGCGCGGACGGCGCGGGCGAGGGCGGTGGTGATGGCGAGGCCGGTACGGTCCTGAACGTGGGCGATGCGGCGGTGGGAGTGGGCGGCTTCGAGACCGGGCGTGGAGTCGAAGGCGACGCCGAGGCGGCGCAGCGATGCGATGACGGCGGGGCCCAGGCTGATGATGCGGGCGACGGCTTCGGGATCGCAGAGACCGTCGCCGGCGGCGAGGGTGTCGGCGATGTGGCTCGCGATCGAATCGTCGGGGAGGGTGGCGGCGGCGATGCCGCCTTGCGACCAGAGGCTGGCGGCGCCGTGCTCCAGCGTGCCGGCGGTGAGGATGGTGACCGGTTCGGGCGCCATGGCGAGGGCGGCGGTGAGGCCGGCGATGCCGGCGCCGATGATGTGTTTCATGGAATTGCGAGCATCCGTTCGACCGGAATCCGGGCGCGGGCGAGGGTGCCGGGGGCGAGGTCGATCGTTTCGGTCATGGTTTCGAGGGCGTGGCGGATGTTGGCGAGGGTGATGCGCTTCATGTGCGGGCAGAGGTTGCAGGGTTTGACGAATTCGGTGGCCGGATTGGCGGCGGCGATGTTGTCGGCCATCGAACACTCGGTGATCAGGGCGGCGCGGGCAGGGCGGTGTTCGGTGACATAGGCGGCGAGGGCGGCGGTGGAGCCTGAGAAATCGGACGCGGCGACCACGGGTTCGGGACATTCGGGATGGGCGAGGATCGTGACGCCGGGGGATTGGGCGCGGACCTGGGCGATATCTGCCTCCGTGAAGCGTTCGTGGACTTCGCAGGCGCCGGTCCAGGGGATGATGGTGATTTCGGTTTCGCGCGCGGTGTTGGCTGCGAGAAACCGGTCCGGCAGCATGATGACGGTGGTGGTGCCGGCGGCGTGCGCGGCGTGTTCGACGATCCGGCGGGCGTTGGCGGAGGTGCAGCAGTAATCGACCTCCGCCTTTACCGCGGCGGAGGTGTTGACGTAGGCGATGATCGGGATGCCGGGGTGGGCGGCGCGCAGGGCGCGGATATCGGCGGGGGTGATGCTGTCGGCGAGGGAACAGCCGGCGCGGGAATCGGGGGTGAGGACGGTTTTGCCGGGGTTCAGGAGTTTCGCGGTTTCGGCCATGAAATGCACCCCGGCGACCACGATGACCGCAGCGCTGGTGGCGGTGGCTTCGCGCGCGAGGGCGAGGCTGTCGCCCACGATGTCGGCCACGGCGTGGTAGATTTCGGGGGTCTGGTAGTTATGGGCGAGGATGATGGCGTTGCGCGCGCGTTTGAGGGCGCGGATGGCGGTGACATCCTCGTGCATCAATGCCCATTCGGCGGGCGTGATGTGGTGGGCGAGCTTGAGATAGGCGGGGTCGGCGAGCGCGTTCATGGGTCGGTCCTTATACTCTGAATGAGTATATTGATGGCTCGATCTGCGGGGATATGTGCCGCTTAGTACGCATTTTATATTAAGGCTGAGTATATCGAGGTCAAGGCCGGGCGAGTGGCAGGCGGGTGCCGGCTTCGGCGCGCTCGGTGCGGATGGCGGCGCGGAAGCGGTAGAGGCGGGCGGGACGGCCGGGGCCGGAGGCAAAGGTTTCGGTCTCTTCAAGGAGGGATTGGCTCTCGATCAGGCGGCGGAAATTGGCTTTGTGCAGCGCGTGGCCGGCCAGGGCTTCGATGCAGCGTTGCAGATCGAGCAGGGTGAACAACTCGGGCAGGAGTTCGAACACGATCGGGCGGTATTTGATTTTGGCGCGCAGGCGGCTGATCGCGGTGGCGAGGATGCGGCGGTGATCGGCGGTCATGCGCAGGCCGGGGACGGGATCGCCGTGCGGTGGGCAGCCGTCGCGCTGGGCTTCGGGGACTAGGCCGGCTTCGTAGAGAAGCTCGTAGCGGGCGAGGGTGAGGTCTTCATTCCAGGGTGTGTCATCGAGCGCGAAGCAGCGGGCGGCGCGGGCGGTCCGGTCCGCGGTGGTGGCCCAGCGGGCGAGGCCGGGGGCGATGCGGGTTTCGATCAGGTCCGATGCGGTGCGGCGGTCTTCCCACGGGAAATAATCGTACCAGTCCTGCCAGGAGACGCGGCCGCCGAGCGGGGCGCGGGTTTCGGCGGTGAGGCCGAGATAGGAGATCGAGATGCTGCGGCCGGCGCGGCTGCGATCAGTGTCGGCGAAGGTGTAGAGTTGTTCGATATGGCCGAGTGCGTGGCCGGTGTGGCGTTCGACCCAGCTGCGCAGGCCGGCCTGGAGCGAGCGGTGACCGGATTCGAGCGGGCCGGCGGGCAAGGCGCTGCCGTCGAGCAGAGTGAGGATTCGGGGGGTGGCGGCGGTGACGGCGACCAGGACGGCGATGAGTTCGGTGTGGATCGGCTGCGCGCCGCTCATCAGGGCCGGATCGCGTGAGCGTTGTTCATGGTTTCATGATCCGATAGGCGATCCGGGCGTTCAGGCTGCGCGGGGTGAGGCGGGTGCCGATGGCCATCGCGGTGTTCATGGTGCCCGCGACGACGGTGGCGCGGGCTTTTGCAAGACCATCGAGGCCGATCCGCGCGACATCGGCGCTGGTCATGGCGGAACGTTCGACGAAGCCGGATTTGGTCTGTTCGGCGACGTCGAAGAATTCGGTGCGGGTGGTGCCGGGGCAGAGGACGCTGGTGCGGACGCCCTGGGCCGCGAGTTCGACGTCGAGGGCGTTGCCGAAGGAGAGGACATAGGCTTTGGTCGCGGCATAGACGGCGTAGAGCGGAACCGGCTGGAATGCGGCGGTGGAGGCGACCAGCATGATGCGGCCCCAGCCGCGCGATGTCATCGAGGGGGTGAACAGATGGGTCAGATGGGTCAGGGCCGTGATGTTGACCGCGATCATCCGGGTGATTTTTGCCTCGTCGGTGGTGCTGAACGCACCGAAGGCACCGAGGCCGGCATTGTTGATCAGGATGTCGGTGGCCGGGAATCGTTCGGCGAGGGCTGTGCGCGCGGCGGGGTCGGCAATGTCGGCGGGTGCGGTTTGAACGGTGACGCCGAACAGGCGGCATTCGGTGGCGAGGGCTTCGAGCCGGTCGGCGCGGCGGGCGGTGAGGATGAGGTCGGCCCCGCGCTGGGCGAGCTGGCGGGCGATGTCGGCCCCGATGCCGCTGGAGGCACCGGTCACGAGGGCGAGGCGGCCACGGAAACGGTCGGTCATTGATTGGTCTCCATCAAGTCGCCATGATGGCAGGGCCGCGCGATCGGCGCAATTTGGCGTTGCGGTTCGCGTGCGTGGAACATGGAGAAACACAGGTCATGAAGATATCGGTTTACGCGGGGTTGATGGTCGCAGCGGCAACGCTCGGTATGCCGGGGGCGCGGGCGGCGACGTCCGGGACGGCGCTGGCGACGAAGGATATGACGCAGATGCTCGCGGCGATCGCGCATCCGGATTATGCCAAATTCGTCGCACCGGCCTCGCCTGCGTTCAAGGCGAGTGTGGATTCGACGAAATTCGCGGCGCAGGCGCAGGCGATCGACAGCAAGATCCCGCTGGCCCAGCCCTATACAGTGAAGTTCGTCACCACGCAGAAAGTCGGGGCCTATCTGACCTATATTTTCGAGGTCACGCTCCATGACGGCGATCAGGTTCTGACCGGGCTGACGCTGGAGAAGGGCGAGGTTGCCGGGTTTCATCTGCTCTGAGCGGAGGCGGCGGGATCAGCCGCCGCCGGGCACCCAGAGGACGTCGGCGCGGCCATTGTCGTTGAGGTGGCGGGCGAGGATGAACATGACGTCCGACAGCCGGTTCAGGTAGCGGACATGGATCGGCGAGATCGGCTCGTCGGCGGCGAGGGCGACGAGGTCGCGCTCGGCCCGGCGGGCGATGGTGCGGGCGAGATGGGCGCGGGCGGCGGCTTCGGTGCCACCGGGCAGGACGAAACTGCGGAGCGGTTCGATGGTTTCGTTGAGGTTTCCGGCGGCCTCGTCGAGCTTGGCCAGATACTCCTCGGTCAGGGCGGGGCCACGGCGCGCGGTGCCGGGGGTGGCGAGATCGGCGCCGAGATCGAACAGATCGTTCTGGATGCGGGCGAGCAGAGCGTCGATTTCGGGGCGGTCGGCGCAGGTGACACGCAGCGCGCCGATGGCGGTGTTGGTTTCATCCAGCGCGCCGAGGACCTGGATACGGGGGTGGTTTTTCGGCAGGCGCGAGCCATCCGCCAGCGAGGTTTCGCCGGTATCGCCGCCGCGCGTGACGATGCGATCGAGTCTGAGCATTCCGATGTCCTTCTGCCGGGCGGTCAGACGACGAGCACGCCCTGATGTTTCGCCTTGTGATCGGGTTCGACATGAATGGTGATGATGACGCCGGGCATCTCTTCCTTCAGTGCCGCTTCGATCCGATCGCATATAAGGTGGGATTCGGAAACCGTCATCGTGCCGGGGACAACGAGGTGGAATTCGAGGAAGCTCGATCGTCCGGCCTGGCGCATCCGCATGTCGTGCGCCTCGATCGCGCCGATGGCGTGGGTGCCCACGAGGCTGCGGATGCGGGCCACGATGTCGGGCGGCGGCGCGCGGTCGAGCAGGAGGCTCAGCGAGTTGAGGATGGTGCGCCCGCCAATCACCGCGATCTGGATTGCGATGCCGACCGCGATCAACGGATCGATCAGGGGGATATCGGCGAGGATCGCGATGATCAGCCCGCCGACCACGCCGACCGTGGTGATCGCGTCGGCGACGAGGTGGGAGCGGTCGGCTTCAAGGGCCGGGAATTTTCGCGCGGCCCCCGAACGGGTCAGGACCACGGCCCAGATCACGTTGACGATGCCGCTGCTGGCGTTGAGCGCGAGGCCGAGAACCGGGCTGGCCGGGAGATGGGGGTCGCCGATGGTCTGGGCGGATTGTTCGAGGATCAGGACGGCCGCGAGCACGATCAGCCCGCCTTCCGCCATCGCGCTCAGGAGTTCGGCCTTGGCGTGGCCGTAAGGGTGCTCGACATCGGCGGGCTTGGCCGCAGTGCGCAGGGCGACGATGACCATCAAGGCCGCGAACACATTGACCAGGGATTCCAGCGCGTCCGAATAGAGCGCCGCCGTGCCGCTGACATACCAGGCAGCGCCTTTGATGCCGAACACGATGAGGCCGACGACGAGGCTTCCGAAGGCGAATCGGAGCGGGGATGTCATTGGCGGGGCTGGAGTCCTTGGGGGTTTCGTGTGGTGGTGATGTGACATAACCCAGCGGCGGGGCGAATGCACCCCGCTCAACTGCGCGGGGGCGGCTCCTGGCCTTGGGGCAGCCAGACGCGGGAGGGGGTGGCGACCCGTTCGGCGCTTTCGATGTGCAGCCGGCCGCCATGGCGCGAGAC
>JAQTXO010000196.1 GCA_028688765.1 Acidiphilium sp.
TGCAGGCGGCGATGGCGGGGCCGCAGGTTGCGGCCGAGATCGCGGCGAATCTGGCGCGGGGACGGGCGCTCGGGATTCATGAAATACCGGCGATGTATATCGGGCCGGTCAAGGTGGTGGGGGGACTGACATCGGCGGATCTGCGGTCGGTGGTTGCGCAGGCGATGCGGGAGCAGGAAGGGAAGTGAGGAAGGCTACTTTTTTGTAAAAAAGTAGCAAAAAACTTTCTTGAATCTGGGTTCTTGCCTTTGAAAACGCCCGTGCCCCCGATTGCGGAAGTTTTTTGCTTCTTTTTTACAAAAAAGAAGCGCTTGCTTTCTTTTCTCCGCTACTCCCCCGACAACTCCCGCCGCCGCTTGTCGAGTTCCTCGCTGTAGCGGCGCAGGGCGTATTGTTCGGTGAGGACGCCGAGGACGCGGCGGGTTTCCGGGCCGTCGAGCACGGCGAGAACGTCGCATTCGGTGCGTTCGAAGGCTTTGATCGCTTCCTTGACGGTGCCTTGCGGGAGCAGGAAATCTTCCTGGTGGCGGAGGATGTCGTGGATGGTCAGCGGCTCTTCCTCGCCGGGGGCGTGGGCTTCGGAGGGGTAGGCGAGGCCGACGTAATGCTCGTCGCCGTCGAGCACCACGACGTATTGGGTGCGGCCGAGCGGGTATTCGGTCTTGAAGGCGGGGATGCTCATGTCTTCGTGGACGGTATACGGGGTGCGCCGCATCATGCGACCGACCGTGAGGTTGTGAATCCAGCCGATATCGACCGCGCTGCGGATGGCTTCGCCGCGCAGGTGGAAGCGCCAGGTGGTGAAGGAATAGCCGAAGACGCGGCGGACGGTGAGCGAGGCGGCGATGGCGGCAGCGAGAACGGCGATGGTGATGCTGAAATTATTGGTGCTTTCGAGGGCGAGGAAGGTCATGGTCATCGGGCCGCCGACGATCGCGACGGCGAGGGCGGCCATGCCGACCACGGCGTAGAAGCCGATCGGCACGCCATGGGCGAAGGGCAGCATCACCGCGACATCGCCATAGGCGCGGCCGAGCAGCGAGCCCATGAACAGGGCGGCGAAGAACAGGCCGCCGCGGAAGCCCGAGCCGATCGAGAAGGCCGAGGCGGTCGATTTCATCACCAGAAGGGTGACCGCGAGCAGGAGCGGATAGACCACGGCGAGCTGGGTGTGCAGCGAGGAATTGCCCGAGGCGAGAACTTTCGGGGTGATGCTCCCGAGCAGGCCGACGACGACGCCGCCGAGGATCGGGCGCAGCCAGATCGGCACCCCGGCGCGGCGGAAGGCGGCCTCGATGGTGGTGACGCCGCGCATGATCGCGATGCCGACGAAGCCGGCGGTGACGCCGAGCAGGATTGCGAGCGGGTAGGCGTAACCGGGGACGAAGGTGGGGAGCACGACGTCGAGCGCCTTGACCCCGCCATCCATCAGCATGTCGGCGACCAGGGTGCCGGTGAGTGAGGCGATGATGATCAGCGGCAGGCTGGCCATCGAATAGGTGCCGATGACGAGTTCGATGCCGTAGAACGCGCCGCAGAGCGGGGCGTTGAAGGCGCCCCCGATCGCGGCGGCGGCACCGCAGCCGACCAGGATTCGCAGGTCGTTGCGGCGGAGGCGGAATTGCTGGCCGACCCAGGAGGCGAGGCCGCTGCCGAACTGGGCGTAGCCCGCTTCCATGCCGACCGAGCCGCCGACGCCGTTGGACAGGACGGTCTGTGCCGCGACGATGACCGAATCGCGCAATGACAGCTTGCCGCCGTAGAGGGCGTTGGCTTCGACCGGGTCGATGAAATTGCCGGGGCGGTATTTGGCGAGCAGCCAGGTGATCGAGCCGAGCAGGGCACCGCCGAGGATGGGCACGAACATCGCGCGGATCGGGTCGATATGGCCCTGCTGGGACAGACCCTCGCCGAGTTGCGGCAGGGCGAAGAACCAGAAATGGAAATGATGGCTGAAGAAATCCATCAGGAAGACCGCGATTCCGCCGAGAATCCCGACCAGGATGGCCAGCGCCGCCAGCCATAGCTCGTCGGTCCGGACCAGGGCGCGCAGATGCATCGGCGCGTCGATCGTGACCGCGCTCAGCCGGCGCTTCAGTCCGTTGAGGACACGCTGCGGATAGTCGCGGCGAACGGTGGAACTGGCCATGAGACGCCCGGAGTAGATAAGGAAAGCAGGGACGGACCACCCGCCCAGCGGTCACATGCCGTCAGTCTGTGTCAGCATCATGGCCCGATACTGTTGCCGCAGGCAAAATGGCCAGTCAACCGGCTTGTCCAGTATTTTCGACGATTGATTCGATCGGGTCGGATGATCGGCGGGGGGTGGCGAGGGCATGGCAGGACTTTCTTTGTTGGAAAAAAGGAAGCAGAAAACGTGTTTGCTGTTTTCAAGAGCAGCCTCTTTTCAACTCTTTACGGCTTTGAAGGACTCGCATGGCAAAAGTTGCTTTTCTCGGTCTCGGTGTGATGGGGTTTCCCATGGCGGGGCATCTCGCGGCGGCGGGGCATGAGGTGACGGTTTACAATCGCACGGCAGCAAAGGCCGGGAGCTGGGTTGCGCGCCATGGCGGACGGGCGGCGGCGACGCCGCGGGAGGCTGCGGCGGGGCAGGAGTTCGTGTTTGCCTGTGTGGGCAATGATGATGATCTGCGCGCGGTCACGCTCGGGGCGGAGGGTGCGTTTGCGGGCATGGCGGATGGTGCGTCGTTCGTGGACCATACCACCGCTTCGGCGATTGTCGCGCGGGAGTTGGCGGCGGCGGCGGGCGGGCGGTTCGGGGTGCTCGATGCGCCGGTATCCGGGGGTCAGGCGGGGGCCGAGGCGGGACGGTTGACGGTGATGGTCGGCGGGGGTGCGGCAGATTTCGAGCGCGCAAGGCCGGTGATCGGGGCTTATGGGGCGAATATCAGCCATATCGGGCCGGCGGGGGCGGGGCAGTTGGCCAAAATGGTCAATCAGATCTGTATTGCCGGTGTGGTGCAGGGGTTGGCTGAAGGGCTGGCTTTCGCGCAGGCGGCGGGGCTGGACCCTGCGGCGGTGATCGGGGCGATTTCCAAAGGGGCGGCGCAGAGCTGGCAGATGGAGAATCGCTGGAAGGCGATGGTGGCGGGCGAGTTCGAGTTCGGGTTCGCGGTGGACTGGATGCGCAAGGATCTGGGCATCTGCCTCGACCAGGCGAAGGAAACCGGGGCTCGCCTGCCGGTGACCGCGCTGGTCGATCAGTTTTATGCCGATGTGCAGGCGATGGGCGGGCGGCGGTGGGACACAAGCTCGCTGATCGCGCGCCTCGGTCCTTCGAAATAGGGCGCGTCAGAACAGTTGGGCGTTGATGGCGAGGGCCTTGCGGCAATGCGGGGTGTTCGCCAGGGCGCCGCCGTTGTTCTCGCAGGTGACGATTTCGCGCATCAGTCGGTGCGGGTGCTTGTGGTAATAGGCGGTGGTACTGTCGGCGCAGCCCGAAAGCGCCAGGATGAGCAATGACCCGATGATAAAAGCAAGCGGTTTCATGGGGCTATGGGTAACACTTCACACCCGGACTTTGCAATCGTTACGGTGATTGCCGGTCTGTTGCCGGGCGCTGCGCCCGATGCGGCGGCGAGGGACGGCGCGGCCTCACATCCCTTGCCGAAGGGGCCGGTGATCGGCAGACACTGGTTGATCGGGTACGCTGTGACCGTGGAGTAGCGGCGATCGGCGGGCACGCTGTGGGATCATGACAACGGGGGTTGGGCGGATGTTGAGTGTTGCGGATGCGCGGGGGCGGATACTGGCTTTGCTGCGGCCGACCGGGGCTGAGATCGTGCCTCTGGGGGAGGCTGCCGGGCGGGTGTTGGCTGCGCCGGTGATTTCGCGGCTGACCCAGCCACCGCGCGATGTTTCGGCCATGGATGGATATGCGGTGCGGGCGGATGATGCCGCGGCGGGTGCGAGGCTGCGGGTGGTCGGGATTGCACCTGCCGGGCATCCGTTCGGGGGTGCGGTGGGGCCGGGCGAGGCGGTGCGGCTGTTTACTGGCAGCGTGGTGCCCGAAGGGGCCGACTGCATCGTGATCCAGGAGGATGCGACCGAGGCGGACGGGATTGTGGCCCTGCGGGAGCGCGGACTGCCGGGGCGGCATGTGCGCGGGGCCGGGCTCGATTTCGCGGTCGGTGACGAATTGCTGCCGGCGGGACGGGTGTTGACGGCGCGGGATGTCGGGCTTGCGGCGGCGGCGAACCACCCATGGTTGAGCGTGCATCGCCGCCCGACGGTTGCGATCCTTGCGACCGGGGATGAGATTGCGATGCCGGGCGAGCCGATTCCGGCGGGGGGGATTGTGAGTTCGAATTCCCACGCGCTGGCCGCCTTTGTGCGTGCCTGCGGCGGAGTGCCGGTGATATTGCCGGTGGCGCGCGACGATCGTGAGGCGATTGCAGCGGCGGCGGACGCGGCGGCGCGGGCTGATTTGTTGCTCACCACCGGGGGGGCGAGCGTCGGCACCTATGATCTGGTGCAGCAGGGGCTGAGCGACCGGGGGCTGGCGCTCGATTTCTGGAAGATCGCGATGCGACCGGGCAAGCCGCTGATGTTTGGATCGATGGGCGGCGTGCCTGTGCTGGGGCTGCCGGGCAATCCGGTTTCGGCGATGATCTGCGCGCTGCTGTTCGGCAAACCGGCGATCGAGCGGCTGTGCGGCCTTGCCGGCGATGCGCCGCCGCGCGAACCGGCGCGGTGCACGGTTGCGCTCGCCGCGAACGATCATCGGGCGGATCATTTGCGGGCGGTGCTGACGCGCGGGGAGGATGGGATGTGGGAGGTGACGCCGTTCGGACCGCAGGACAGTTCGATGCTGCGCCGCCTCGCGCTGGCCGATGCCGTGGTGCTGCGCGCCCCCGATGCGCCGGCGGTTGCGGCGGGGGCGATGGTCGAGGTGATCCGCCTCGCGGCCTGCGGGCTGTAGCTGCGTTTTCGGTAAAAAACTTCTTGTGATTCGATTCGGGCTGTCATAAAAGACGGAACGCAATCGTTTGCGGAATACGTTTGCGAAGAATGAAGCCGGGCAAATCCGGAGCAGGAGGAAACGAATGACGGTCAGGCGCAAGCTGGCCTCGAAGGCATCGGACCGCGTGAGCGCGGTGCCGCCAGATGAGCGGATCGGCGGTGAGCCGGTCGTTTGCGCTGCCGATCGCGGCCCGGCGACGATGCGCGATGTGGCGGCCCTCGCCGGGGTTTCGATTTCCACCATTTCTCATGTGTTGAATGGAACCCGCGCGGTGCCAGCGACTACCCGCGCCCGCGTGGCGCAGGCGATCGAAACCACCGGCTACACGCCGAATTCGGTGGCGCGGTCGCTCAAGCGCGCCGAGACCCGGACGATCGGGATTGCGATCGGCGATATCACCAACCCGCATTTCACCGCGGTGGTCGATGCGATCGAGGCGGCGGCGCGGGCGCAGGGCTATACCGTCATTCTGGTGGGGATCAGCGAATCCGCCGAACGCGAGATCGAAGGCCTCGACGCCTTGCTCGGCCGGCGGGTGGATGGGCTGATCCTGGCACCATCCGCCGATGGGGGGAGCACCGTGCTCGACCGGGTGCGCCGCCACAATATTCCGGTCGTGCAGATCGACCGCGTGGCCAGTGCCTCGTGCGATGCCGTGGTGGTGGCCAATGCCGATGGCGCACGCCGCCTCATGCGGCACGTCGCCGCGTGCGGCCACCGGCGGATCGGGATGCTCACCGGGCTGCCCGGTCTGAGTTCGACCCGCGAACGGATCAATGGCTATCGGGCCGGATTGCGCGATGCCGGGATTGCCTACGATGCCGCCCTGCTCGCCTGCGGCGATTACAGTGCCGAACCCGCGCGCCGCGCCACGACGGCACTGCTCGCTTTGCCGAACCCGCCCACCGCGATTTTCGCGTCGAACAATCTGATGACGCTGGGTGCGATGCAGGCGCTCGCCGACCACAAGTTGAGCGTGCCGGATGATATCGCGCTGGTCGCCTTCGACGATTTCGCCTGGACCGATCTGTTCAAGCCGCATCTGACCACCGTGGCGCAGCCGTGCCGCGAGATTGGCG
>JAQTXO010000197.1 GCA_028688765.1 Acidiphilium sp.
TGGCCGGATGCGCCGGAGGTTCGTGCAAGCCCCAGCCGGTCGCCCTGCTGAATACCGCTTTTCACCACAGCGAAATGCCGATCGTCCACACCACGATGAACGGGGTCAGGATCGATACCCTGATCGACACCGGAGGCCAGTATTCCACCGTCTCGCCCCGCGTCGCCAGCCGGCTCAACCTGCCGGTCGCTGCCGATAAATCCGTGACGTTCGGCGGTGTCGGCGGCACCATGTTCACGTCGGTCGCCACTGTGCATCGCTACCAGCTCGGCGCGTCGCAAGGCCGCAAGATCCTGCTGCCGGTCCTCGGCCTGTCCACCCGGAAACTGCCCGACGGTCATGAACTCGGCGGCATCATCGGCAACGACATCCTGCGCTACTACGATATCGACATCGATCTCCCGGCGCAGCAGGTGTTCCTGATCAACACGATGGGGTGCCGGTCGGTCGTGCCATGGGGTGGGCCGCTCCATCCGGTCTCGTTCGGCATGGCGGGCGATGGCGCGCCGCTCGTGCCGCTGACCCTCGATGGAAAGACGCTGACCGCGATCGTCGATACCGGTGCCGGGCTCAGCACCATGTCGACTTATCTGTTCCGCGCGTCAGGCTTTGCGGGCGAGGATCTTCCCGTCATCGGTCACGCCCATCTCGCGGGGATCGGCGATGAACCTCTCACCGCCACAGTGTATCGCTTCCCCGGCCTGGCTATCGGCGGGGTTGTCTGGTACCATCCCGTCATTGCGGTCGGAGGCGCCTTCCCCGGCAATATCGCCGCACACATGATTCTCGGCGATAATTTTACCTCCCGCCACGAACTCTACATCTCGAACGCGACGCATCAGTTGTTTGTCCGGTAGGCAGCCACCCGCAGCGGGAGCGGACACTCGCGCTGCGGGCACCGATCAGAAATGGATGCCGAAAGAGGCCGCGTTCTTGTAGAGCATGTAGATCGCGACGACGAAGACCAGACCGGCAAAAATCCGATTGAGCGCCGCCCGCTTCGAGGCGAGGCCGACCGCGAGCAGGGTGCCCAGGACACCGCCCGCAACGCCGCCGAGGATGAATTCAACCGCCACACCCCAATCCACCAGTCCCGACGTGGCATAGTTTACGGCGGTGGTCAGGCCGAACGTGCCAACCGAGAGCAGCGAGGAGCCGATCGCGAAGATCATCGGCATCCCGGTCGAGAACAGCAGGCCCGGCACGATCAGGAAGCCGCCGCCGATCCCGAAAAATCCAGACAGCGCGCCGACGATGAGGGCCGCGATGCAGACCTTGATCGCAGTGGCGAGATCGAGCGTTTCGGTCTGAGCCCCGCCCGCGACGCCCTGTGGTGCCGGCTTGCGGCGCAGCATCAGAACGCCGACGATGATCATCAGGATCGCAAAGAGGAACAGAAGTTTCTTGCCGTCGAACGCCTTGCCGAGCGTGGAACCACCGATCGCGCCGAGAATGCCGAGAATGGCGAAGATGATCGCGGACTTCCAGCGGACGTTACCCTTCCGGGCATGGCCGGCGAAATTGACGAAGGCATTGGCCGAGACCGCAAGGGCACCGGTGCCGATCGCCTCGTGGGGCTTGAGGCCGACGACATAGAGCATCAGCGGGGTCGCCAGGATCGAGCCGCCGCCGCCGATCAGGCCGAGGGTGAACCCCACGGCCCCACCGGAAATAACCGCGAGAATAATTTGCAACATGAGTTGGATTCCACTTCGGACGGACGGATTGAATTCAGTAAAAGTAAGCGATTTGTAAGCGTTATCGTAGCCTCGGCGTGCGTTTACCGCGCGTTTTAGTGAGGCTCGCCCATATGGGGTTTCACCTCCGGGCGGAAGCCTGCTCAGATCACGATTTTGTCAAAAGACAGTGAAAGTCTCACTATCGCTCCAAAGGGGGATGTTGCTCTGCGAGGCATCGTGACGGACTCCCTGACGATGGCGATCAATTCAGGGGAAATCACACCCTGTTGAACGCCGATTTGAAACGGTTTGTGGCGGATCGACATATATTTATCAAGAGGAATATATCACATATTCGTGACGCTGTCCTGGATTTCAGACCTCGTCCCGGCTGCGGGGCCGTCTGACAAAGGCGTGGTCCGATGGATCGTTTCGCTCCCCTTGCAAGTTCGTAACCTGCCGTCGAGCCGCGTGGACGGCGTGCCTTTCGGTTGGGCGGTGATATTTTACACAAGTTACATATTTAAGCTAGACATAGATATGATTTTTTGCAAGGTTATGGTTTGACTGCTCGTGCAATGTTGGTTGCAATGACCATATCAGTCGCAACCGGGCGTGACAGAGGGTAAAACAGTTCGGCACCCGGTCAGCGGGTACCAGTCATTTTCTATGAGGGAATTCCACCATGCTTGATCACACGCAATCCGATTCACCCGCGCCCACCCTCTCGGTCGGGCGACAACTGGATACCCTGATCATCGGTGGTGGCGCGGCGGGCATCACTGTCGCCGCGATGTTGCGCAGCAAGGTCAAAGGCTCGATCGCGATCGTCGATCCGGCCGATACCCACGCCTACCAGCCCGGCTGGACCCTGGTAGGCGCCGGGGTGTTCTCGCTCGAACAGACAGTCAAGCCCGAGGCCTCGCTCATTCCCAATGGCGTGGAATGGATCAAGAAGGCGGCGTCGGCGTTTCATCCCGAGCAGAATATCGTCGAACTCGCCGACGGCACGACGCTCGGCTACCGCTACCTCATCGTTTGTCCCGGGCTGCAGCTCGATTGGGGCAAGATCGAGGGGCTGAAGGAAACCATCGGCAAGAACGGCGTGTGCAGCAACTATCGCGGTGATCTCGCGGCCTATACCTGGGAATGCATCAAGTCGTTCCAGGGTGGCAAAATGATCTTCACCCAGCCGCCAATGCCGATCAAATGCCCCGGTGCGCCGCAGAAAATCGCCTATCTCGCCGCAGATCACCTGCGCCGGACCGGTAAGCGCGGATCAGCGGAGATCGCTTTCTGCACGGCGCTGCCGAGCCTGTTCGGCGTGGCGCCTTTCGTGCCGTCGCTGAAGGCGGCGATGAAGCGGCACAATATCGAGGTGAACCTCAAAACCACGCTGAAATCGATCGACGGGCCGGCGAAGAAAGCCACGTTCATCGTGACCCATGCCGATGACAGCACGACCGAAGTGGTGCGCGATTTCGACATGATCCACGTGACGCCGCCCCAGAGCGCGCCCGATTTCCTCAAGGGCAGCCCGATCTCGAACGCGGCGGGGTTCGTCGATGTCGATCAGCACACGATGCAGCATGTCAAATACAGGAATATCTTCTCGCTCGGCGATGCCGCCAGTTCGCCCAACAGCAAGACGGTCGCGGCATTGCGGATGCAGGCGCCGGTGGTGGTGAAAAACCTGGTTGCGGCGATGAATTCGAATACCGGCACCGCCTCCTACGATGGCTACGGGTCCTGCCCGCTCACCACCGATTACGGCAAGATCGTGCTGGCGGAGTTCACCTATGGTGGCAAGGTGACGCCGAGCTTCCCGCTCGATCCCCGCGTGCCGCGTTATTCCTCCTGGTTGTTGAAGACCAAGTTCCTACCTTTCCTCTACTGGAGCGTGATGCTCAAGGGGATCGACCTCGATATCGGACATAAGGAAAAGCAGTTCGCCGATGCCGCCTGACACGATGACGATCTCACCATCCGCGACCACGCGCCCCGTGGTCGCGGGTTTTTTCGAGAAACGTACGTTCAGCGTTCAGTATGTCGTCAGCGATCCGGTGACGAAGCGCTGCGCGATCATCGACCCGGTTCATGATTTCGACGAGAAATCGGGCGCGACATCGACCGAGTCGGCTGATGAGCTTCTGGCCTATATCGAGCGCGAAGGCCTGACCCTCGAATGGATTCTCGATACCCATCCCCATGCCGATCATTTCTCGGCGGCAGGATATCTCAACGCGAAAACCGGGGTGCCGACCGCGATCGGGGCCGGTGTGGTCAAGGTGCAGCGTCTGTGGAAGGCACTGTACAATCTGCCCGATGATTTCCCGACCGATGGTTCGCAGTGGGACCATCTGTTCGAGGCGGGCGAGACCTTCAAGATCGGGTCGCTCGATGCCTCGGTGATGTTCTCCCCGGGCCACACTTTATGCTCTATCACCTACGTGATCGGCGATGCCGCTTTTGTGCACGATACGCTTTTCCATCCCGATATCGGCACCGCGAGGGCCGATTTTCCGGGTGGCGATGCGCGCGCCTTGTGGCACAGCATCGAGGCGATCATGGCGCTGCCGGACGCGACCCGGATTTTCGTGGGGCATGACTATCCGCCCAAAACCCGCGGCCCGGCCTGGGAAAGCACGGTTGCGGAGCAGCGGGCGGGCAATGAGCACCTGCATCCGTTCGAGGAGGCGGCGTTCGTTGCCAAGCGCGAGGAGCGCGATGCGACGTTGCCGATGCCGAAGCTGATCCTGCATTCGCTTCAGGTGAACATCCGGGGCGGCTACCTGCCGCCGCCCGAATCGAATGGCAAACGCTATCTCAAGATCCCGTTGGATGCGCTCGATCCGGTGCCGTGGGATTGACGGTGGCGGCGGCCACATTCATTCATTAGAATTGATCGACCCGGCGGATTAGTTTGATCGCCTCACGCCGGATGATCAAATCGGGTAGATCGGTCATAACCGCGCCGTGGTCGCGCGAGGTGGGGGAAATTCTGACATGAGTCGAGCGCTGATCAGAGTAGTCGCGGCGGGTGCCGTTGTTTCGATGACCGCAATTTCGGCGGGATCGGCAGCGGTACCCCCGCAGATCGCTTCGTGTGCCGCATGCCATGGCGCGGCGGGGCTGGGGGATGTGGGGGCGCAATATCCGGCGCTCGCGGGGCTCAGTGCGGCCTATATCGAGCAGCAGCTTTACAGCTTCAAGCACGGGACAAGGGTCAACGCCATCATGAAGAGCATGGCGATTTCGCTGGATGCCGCGCAACGCAAGGCGATCGGGGCGTATTACGCGGGCTTGAAGGTACCGGCGAAGCCTGAACCTGATCCGCTGCCGACCGGGTTGGGGGCGGATATTGCGATGAACGGCGATTGGGGCAACAAGACCACCGGGCTGCCCTCATGCGATTCGTGCCATGGGCCGTATGGGGTTGGCGTGGGGGCAGAATTTCCGCGTCTGGCCGGGCAGCCCAAGGCCTACCTCGCTGATCAGCTGATCGCCTGGCAGAAAGGGACCCGCAAGAACGATCCGCTGCATCTGATGACGAATGTCGCGAGCAAGCTGAGTGCGGCGCAGGTTCAGGCGGTGGCGGGGTATTACGCCAGCCTGTCGGCCAATCCGACGCATCTGCCCAAGCCTGGTGACGCGAAGGGAGGTAAAAAGTGATGCGAACCGCAATGATCGTCACGGCCATCGCCGTGATGGCCGGTGGATCGGCTTCGGCCCTGGCGGCCGCACCGGCAGCGAAACCTCTGGCGTTCACTCCGCCCGCTCTGACATCGATTCCCAAAGGCAAGTTCGGCGACGAGGTGAAGCTTGGCGAGAATATCTTTCGCCATACCACGGTCTATGCCCATGGGATTATCGGCGATGCGCTCAATTGCAGCAATTGCCACCTCAACGCCGGTGCGCTGGCGGATTCGGCGCCGATGTGGGCGGCCTATACCGCCTATCCGGCCTATCGGTCGAAGAACAAGAAGGTGAATAATTTCGGGATGCGGTTGCAAGGCTGCTTCCGGTTCAGCGAGAACGGCAAGGTGCCGAAGCTCGACAGCCAGACCATCGTGGCGTTGGAAGCCTATTCGTATTTCCTCGCGACCGGGGCGCCGACCGGGGCGAAGCTTGCGGGGCGGGGGTATCCGAAGCTGGCGGCACCACCCAAGCCGGCGACCTATGCGGCGGGGGAGGCAGTCTATAAGCAGAATTGCTCGTTGTGCCACGAGGCCGATGGGTCCGGGCAGTATGTCCGCGGACAGACGGTGTTTCCGGCGCTGTGGGGCAGCAAGTCGTTCAACTGGGGCGCGGGGATGGGCAGCATCAAGAATGCCGCCGAGTTCATTCATGCGAATGTGCCCTATG
>JAQTXO010000198.1 GCA_028688765.1 Acidiphilium sp.
CCAGCCGCCGAAATAGAGCACCACGGTGATCGAGGAGATCAGGACGATGCTGGCGTATTCGCCGACGAAGAACATGCCGAATTTCATGCTCGAATATTCGGTGTGAAAGCCCGCGCCGAGTTCGTTCTCGCCTTCCGGGAGGTCGAACGGGAGGCGATGGGCTTCGGCGATGCCGGCGATCAGGAAAGGCAGGAAGCCGAAGAATTGCGGGATGACGAACCAGAGATGGGTTTGCGCATCGACGATCTTTTCGAGGCTGAACGAGCCGGTGAGCATGACCACGCCGATCAGGGCGAGGCCCATGAAGACCTCGTAGCTGACCATCTGGGCGGCGGCGCGCATGCCGCCGAGCAGGGCGAACTTGCTGTTGGACGACCAGCCCGCGAGGATCACGCCATAGACCGACAGCGAGGTCATGCCGAGGAAGAACAGCAGGCCGATATTCATGTTCGGCACGATGCCGATCAGCGGGGTGATCGGCAGGACCACGAAGCCGAGCATGACGGTGGCCATCACGATGATCGGGGCGGCGACGAAGATGATCGGGTCGGCGAAAGGCGGGGTCCAGTCCTGCTTGAAGAAGATCTTGATCATGTCGGCGGCGACCTGGAGCGTGCCTTCCCAGCCGACCCGGTTGGGGCCGAGCCGGTCCTGCCAGAAGCCGAGCAGGCGGCGTTCGGCGAAGGTGAGTGCGGCGGCGAGCAGGGTGACGCTGAGCAGGATGCCGGCGGCCTCGGCCAGCGCGATCAGGATCGGGATCATGAGCGGTCTCCCGCGCTGAAGGTGCCGGTGCCGGGCAGATGGAGTGCGGGTTCGCCGGGGAAGCCGGTGGCGATGCCGATCAGGCCGGCGGGCTGGCCGGGCGCGATGGTGACGAGGCGGGTGACCGTGGTGCCGCCGATGGTGCAATCGACCACGCTGCCGGCGGTGAGGCCGAATTGCGCGGCATCGTCCGGGCCGATCACGAGGGCGGGCGGGGCCATGCGGGCGGTGACGGCGGGGGCGAGGGCGCTGAGTTCATCCGAGCCGAAGACCCGGGCGAGCGGCAGGAACAGCGGGGCTCCGGCGGCGCGTGGCGGGGCGGCGAGGGTGGCGTAGGTGCTGCGCCCGGCGCTGCCGCCGAACATCAGCGCGCCGCTGCCGCCCGCGATCAGATCGCCGCCGATTTCGGTCTGGAATTTGTTGACCGCCTGGGCGGAGTTCCAGCCGGGGGACCAGAAATAGGGCACGATCGGTGAGCCGGCGTGGAGCGGCGGGCCTTCCATGGTGGTGCCGAGCGGGGAATCGGGGTGGGCGTGGGGCCTGGGTTCGCGCACGTCGACCCCGGCATTGACGGCGGTGCGGCCGCTGTAGCGGTGAGGCAGGGTCGCCTGACGCTGCATGTCGCCGGACCGGGTGGCGGGCCAGACGGTTTCGATGGCGGCGAGGACCGGGAGTTCGGCGGCCATTGCGCCGATCAGGGCGGCGTGGTCGTGCCAGCGATCGGCGGAGAAGCGGCCCGATGCGATCCCGGCATCGCGCAGGACGTGCCAGGATTGCGGCGGCGTGGTGTTCGAGAAGATCGCCTTGTGGCCGCGCTGCATCCGGCCTTCGAGGTTGACGAAGGTGATGTCCGATTCGGCGAAGCTGCCGGTCGCGATGGCGATGTCGGCGTTTTCGGTGGTGGCGGTTTCGATATGGTCGAGCGCGCAGAGGGTTTCGACCCCGGCGAAGGCGCGGTCGAGCGTGGCTTCGTCGGCGCGGCGGTGAAGGTCGTTTTCGAGGACGATGACGCGTTTGGCCTCGCCTGCGGCAAGCAGGTCGAGCCCGGCGGCGAGGGGTTTGGCGTTGAGCAAAGCGAGGCCGAGGGAGTTGGCTTCGGGCAGCAGGATCGCGAGGCGGGCGGCAGCACCGGCGCGGCGCAGCGCGATGACGATGTTGGCTGCGGCCAGAATCAGATCGGGGCCGCAGGCGGCGCCGCCGACCACGATCACCGGGGCGCTGGCGCGACCGAGCACCGCCGCGATGTCGCTCGCGCGGGCCGAGGGGTTTTCGCTGTGCTCGGGCGTGGTGGTGAGCGGGGCCGCGCCGTCGAGCCGGTGGGCGATCGCGCAGGCCAGCGCGGTGAGCGGGGCGGGCGCCATGCGCATGGCTTCGTGGGCGATGCCGTCGAGCCTTGTGGCGAGCGGGGTGGCGATCAGCAGGGGGACGCGGTGGCCTTCGGCGGCGATGCGGGCCGGGGTGTCGTTCCAGTCCGGGATCTGGCGGGCGTCGAGCGTGGCGCGGTCGGCCCGCTGGGCCATCTGGCGCAGCGACAGGGCGAGGATGGGGGCGATGTCCGACGGATCGTCGCCGAGGATGAGGGCGGTATCGGCGGTTTCGGCGTCGGCGATCGTGGCGATCGGGATGTGGTGGTCGCGCATCAGGGCGGCGGCGGTGGCGGCGATGGCGGCGTCGTGATCGGAGACCCCGGCGAAGAAGCGGTCGGGGCCGACCAGGGCGCGCAGGGCGAAATTGGCTTCGAGCGAGGCGCGGGGCGAGCCGATGCCGATGGCATCCCCGGCGCGGAGCAGGGTGGCCAGTGCGTTGCGGGCGGTATCGGCGTCGATATCGGAGCGTACGGTTTCGCCGGTGCGTTGTCTGGAGCTGCGCAGGCGGGCGGCGCTTTCGAGGAAGCCGGTGCCGAAGCGGCCGCGGTCGCACAGGAAATAGCCGTTGAGCGTTGCGTTGTAGCGGTTGGTGACGCGGCGGAACTCCCCTTCGCGCTCCTGCACCGTGATGTTGCAGCCGACCGCGCAATGCGGGCAGATCGAGGGGGTGGCGCGCATGTCCCATTTGCGGCGGAACCGGGCCGAGAAGGGTTTGTCGACGAAGACGCCGGTGGGGCAGACCTCGACGAGGTTGCCGGCGAATTCGTTTTCCAGCGTGCCGGATTCCGCGCGGCCGAAATAGACGTTGCGGTTGGCGCCGAAGACGCCGAAATCGGTGCCGCCGGCATAGTCGCGGTAGAAGCGCACGCAGCGGTAGCAGCCGATGCAGCGGTTCATTTCATGGCGGATGAACGGGCCGAGATTCTGGTTGAGATGGGTGCGCTTGGTGAAGCGGTAGCGCCGGTCGGTATGTTTGGCGAGGACGGTCATGTCCTGCAGGTGACATTCGCCGCCGACTTCGCAGACCGGGCAGTCGTGCGGGTGGTTGGTGAGGACGAATTCGATCACCCGGTCGCGGAAGGCGGCGGCGGCGGGATCGGCGATCGACATGCGCAGGCCCGGCGTTACCGGGGTCATGCAGGCCATGACGATCTGGCCGGTGTGATCGTCCGGGCCGTTGAAGACCTTGACCGCGCATTGGCGGCAGGAGCCGACCGAGCCGAGCGCGGGGTGCCAGCAGAAATAGGGGATGTCTTTCTGCGCCGACAGGCAGGCTTCGAGGATGTTCTGCCCGGGCCGCGCGGTGATGGTGAGGTTGTCGACCGTGATGTCCAGATGGTTCAGGTCCATGGGCAGGCTTTCGTCGCGATATGTTGTTCGAACACGGGGCCGAAATACTGCAATCCGCTCTGCAGCGAGGCCATGGCCCCGGGCGCGAGGGCGCAGAAGGTGCGGCCGGGGCCGAGATTGCCGGTCATTTCCAGCAGGAGATCGAGATCGGTGGCGCGGCCTTCGCCGGCTTCGATCGATTTGAGGGTGCGCTCGACCCAGGGCAGGCCGTCGCGGCAGGGGGCGCACCAGCCGCAGGATTCGCGGGCGAAGAATTGTTGCAGATTGGCGATGAAGCCGACCGGGCAGGTTTTGTCGTCGAGCACGATGGCGGTGCCGGTGCCGAGGCGGGTGCCGTGCTTGGCCATATCGGCGAAGGTCATCGGGACATCGAGGTTTTCCGCCATCAGGAAGGCGGTCGAGGCGCCGCCGGGGAGCACGGCGGTGAGGCGGTAGCCGTCTTTCATGCCGCCCGCGTGGTCTTCGATCATGTCGCGCATCGGCGTGCCCATCGGCAGTTCGAACGTGCCGGGATTGCGGACGCGACCGCTGACGCCGTAGATTTTGGTCCCCAGGGCACCGTTGACGCCGAGGTCGCGATACCAGTCCGCGCCGTAGCGCACGATATGGGGGACGTTGCAGATGGTCTCGACATTGTTGACGATGGTCGGGCAGCCCCAGAGGCCGTTGACCTGCGGAAACGGCGGCTTGGAGCGCGGGATGGCGCGGCGGCCTTCCAGCGAGTTGAGCAGGGCGGTTTCCTCGCCGCAGATGTAGCGACCGGCACCGCCATGGACCTGGACCAAAAGGTCGAAGCCCGAACCGAGGATGTTTGCGCCGATCAGGCCCGCGGCCTCGGCTTCGGCGATGGCGTGGTTGAGGCGCTCGATCGCGGTGAGGTATTCGCCGCGCACGAAAATGTAGGCGTGGTCGGCCTGAAGCGCGTAGGCGCTCAGGATGATGCCTTCGATCATCTGGTGCGGGTCGCCTTCGAGCAGGAGCCGGTCCTTGAAGGTGCCGGGTTCCATTTCGTCGGCGTTGATCACGAGGTAGCGCGGGCCGGGGCGCTGATACTTGCCGGGCATGAGCTGCCATTTGCGCCCGGTGGGAAAGCCGCCGCCGCCGCAGCCGCCGAGGCCGGAGGCGGCGATCAGGGCGATGAGGCTGGCGGGCTCGACCTTGCCGAGCGTATCGCGCACCGCGAGGTAGCCATCGGCCTGTTCATATTCGGCGCGGCCGAACGGGGCGGCGCCCCGGCGGATGTTGCGGGTGAGCGGCAGGCGCGGGATCGCACTCATGGGGTGTCGCTTTCGGCCGGCTTGAAAATGGCATCGAGCGCCGCGGTATCGACATCGCCGTGCAGGGTATCGCCGACCATCATGACCGGGGCGTGGTCGCAATCGCCGAGGCAGACGATCGGCAGCAGGGTGAACCGGCCATCGGCGGTGGTTTCGCCTTGCCTGATGCCGAGGCGCTGGTGGATATGTTCGGCGAGCTGGTCGCGCCCGGTGATCCAGCAGCTGATGCTGTCGCAGAGCAGGATGACCTTTTCGCCGACCGGTTTGCGGTAGATGAGGTTGTAGAAGGTCGCGACCTCGTCGAGCTCGGCGGCGGACATGCCGAGCAGATGGGCAACCTCGTGCAGCGTGCCGTCCGACACGTAGCGGCGGCGCTGCTGCACGTATTTCAGCGAATCGATCGCGGCGGCGCGCGCGGTGGGGTAATGCGCGATCAGCTCCGCGATGGCCGCCCGCTCGGTCGCATCGAGCGGGGGCTGGCGCTCAACGATCGACATCGGCCATCACGAAATCGATGCTGCCGATGATCGCGATGAGGTCGGCGAGATAGGTGCCGCGGCTCATCATCGGGATCGTCTGCAGATGGGCGAAAGAGGGGGTGCGGATGCGGACGCGATAAGGGGTGGTCGTGCCGTCGCTGACCAGATGATAGGTGTTCAAGCCTTTGGTTGCCTCGATGGTGGATGAGACCTCGCCGGGCGGGATGACCGCGCCCCAGGTCGAGTTGAGAAAATGCGGGATCAGGGAATCGATGTCGTTCAGGACCGCTTCGCGCGGCATCGGCATCGCCAGCGGGTGCATCGCCTTGACCGGGCCGGGCGGCATCTGTTCGAGGCATTGCCGGATGATGCGCAGGCTCTGGCGCATTTCGTCGAGGCGAAGCTGGACCCGGTTGAAGCAATCGGAGCGGTGGGCGATCGGGACATCGAATTCGAGCTGGTCGTAGCCGGAATAGGGGTGGGATTTGCGGTAGTCGAAATCGATGCCGGTGGCGCGCAGGCCGGGGCCGGTGATTCCCCAGTCGAGCGCTTCCTCGGCGGTGTATTCGCCGATGCCGATGGTGCGGATCTGGAAAATCTTGTTGCGCATCACCATCGCTTCGTATTCGTCGAGGCGTTTGGGCAGGTAGGCCAGGAAGTCGCGGATCAGGCCGTCCCAGCCCTGCGGCAGGTCGGCGGCGACGCCGCCGATGCGGAAGAACGAGGGGTGCATGCGGAACCCGCAGATCGCCTCGATCAGTTCGAGCGCGCGTTCACGGTCGGTGAAGACGAAGAACACCG
>JAQTXO010000199.1 GCA_028688765.1 Acidiphilium sp.
GGCGGGTGCGGGGGTCGCCGATCGCGCTGTCGAGCAGGGCGGGCAGGTCGGCGGCGGGGAGTTCGCAGCGGAGATGGAGGAAGTGCTCGGCCTTGAGCGCGCCGGTAACCGCGAGATCGCGCAAGTCGCGCATCCCGTCCACGAAGGTCTGGTGGCGCTGGTTGTCGAGGCTGTCGCCGAGGCAGAGCGCGTCGAACACGGTGGTGACGCCGGCGATCGCGCATTGGGCGTCGTGCGCGAGCAGGGCCGAGCGGGAGGGCCAGCGGGCGTTGCTGCGGGGCAGGACCTGGCGTTCGAGGTTGTCGGTATGGAGATCGACGATGCCGGGGATCAGGTAGTCGCCCGCGCAATCGATGCCGGTTGGGTGCGTTGCCGTGGTGATTTCGGTGATCAGGCCGTTCGCGATCACCAGCGTGCCGGTGATGACGCGGTCCGGGAGGACGATTTCGGCGTTGGTCAGAACGGTCATGCGGGGCTCCGGGACGGCGACAGGGGCCGCTCTATCACCTCGGCGCGTTTTGCGGAATGTGGGGCGGGCCCGGGTGGAATCAGCGGCCGAGCAGGATCGGGATGGTGCTGTTCTTCAGGATGAATTCCGTGGCGCTGCCGTAGAGGAACGGCATCGGCCAGGTCGGTTTGGCGCAGGCGTTCATGACCAGAAGGTCGGCATCGGCCTTGCGTACGATATCGAGCACGGTCGCTCCGGCGTTGCGGAGGGAAAATCCTGCCCTCGGCCGGTGGATGTGGAGTCGGGCGCGGTGGGTCGTGAACAACTCCGCGATCAGGATATCGGAGGTTGGTATGACCGAATCGACCAGCAGGTGGATTTCGTCGGCCTGGGAGAAAATCGGCATCGCGGCTGAAATCATGTCGCGGGCGTTGCGGTAGCCGCGCCATATCATGGCCACCGAACGTCCGAACCCTGCCTGCGCGCGGGGGGGGTGACCAGCACCGGCTTGCCGCATTGGAACAGGGCGGCGCAGATCAGTTTTTTTTCGGCGCAGTTGATGGTTCTGCCGGGCTGGCCGGCGACGAAATACGCGGCGGTCCTGCCGTAGCCCTTGATCAGGGTTTTGATGTTGCCTTCCCGGTCGATCCAGCACGGCGGATCGGCGCGGTCGGCATTGGCCAGCCAGGTTTTGAACGCCCAGTGCAGAGACCGGACCCGGCGGTCTTCCTCCGCTCTGATCTTCTGCTCGTCGTCTTCGGAGAGCATGTCTTCGGTCGAGCCGATGACGTCGCTCGGTTCGGCGCGGATGGCGAGTGCCGAGATCTGCAGGTGCCCCACCAGATCGGCCAGTTGATCCGCAGCCCCGAGGATGGTGCGGGAACTGGTTCGATCGTTCAGCAGGGCGCAGATCATGGAGCCCATGATGCTGTGCCCTGCCGGATCGAGAGGTTTCGTGACGGCTGACATCACACCCAACGCATCAATCCCTCGGAATTCGACCCATCGCCGAAAAGCTCTTGATGAAGGGGCCGGCCATTGCGGGGTTTTTGACCATCGCGGTGTAGTCGCCCACCTTGAATTTCAGCTTTCCGGTGGTGTAGGCGATGCCGAGCGACATCATGCCGAGGCCCTTGGACATCCATTTATCCCAGTCCGCCGGGCTGGCGCGCAGATCCCAGCTCAGGGGTTGGCCGGAATAGGCCCCGGACTCCGTCACGGAACCGCCTTCGACCTTGATGTAGCAACGCGGGTTATCCTCGCCCTGAAAACCATAGGCGATGGTCGAATTGAAGCCGATTTTGGCGAGCGCGCCGCTCAGCTCCGGATCGCTGTTCCAGGCGGCGCCATAGAGTGAGACCCATTGGTCTGAAAACAGTGCCGGCATGACCATTCCTCCTTTTTTTGCAGCTTCGTTCTAGCCGGGATGTCGCAATTTTTCAACGAAAAATCGCGGCGGCGGTGTGGTGTCTTTGATAAAAGTCGCGTTCCGCTCGTGATTATTGTTCAGCATGGCGGGGGTGGTCCGCCTGTACTGCTACCGCGCCGGTTGGTGACTTCGGGGTCGTTCATCGCGGTCAATTCGCCGGGCTTTCGACCGAGCGGGCGGGCCGGCTCGCGGCATCGGCCACCAGGGGTTCCGTGCCGGCGGGCCGGGCGTAGAGATCGTTGGTCTGGCGCATCAGGTCGCGGGCCGCGCGCTTGACGTTTTCGAGCCGGGTCCGGACGCTGCCGCGCCAGCCGACCGGATGACGCCGCCACAAGGGGAACAGCCAATGGGCGGTGTGCTTGCGGAACGCGGCGCGGAGATCGACCATGTCATCCGCCGGGATGCGTTTGACGAGCCGGCGGCTCGCGGCGTTTTTGGCGGACATGTGCACCGCGATCAGAAACACCGCGATACCGCCCGCGATGATCGCGAGGGCCGGTTGGTAATCGGTCACGATCTGGCCGATCGGCTGTGAAAGACGGCCATCGCGCACGAACAGGCGGATGAAGGCGAATGCCAGGGCCGCGATCACGACGATGACGGCGGCGATATCGCTCAGCGTCACCGCGCGCCGCCACCGCCGGATGTACTGGTTGAGTGTGGGAACCCATTGTTCCACCATGCGGTCCGCGATGACTTCGAGGTTGCCGACCACCCGGTAGGTTCGTTCGACCGTGACTTTGTCGATCCGCTTGTTGATGCCCTCCAGATCGCGATCGCGCTTGCGCTGGTAGCGGCGATGCTGGTCTTCGCTTTCGAAACCGGTTGCCGCTTCCTCGGAATAGATCAGGAAGAACTGCCCGCTGTTGAGCCCCTGCGTGGCGACCGCGCGCTGCCAGGCGCCGGTGACTTCCTCAAGATTGTCCTCATGCGAGGTCGCGTCGATCTGGTTGAGGATGAAGAGGAATTTGTTGGAGTCCGGGCGGTTGACCGTGCCCGCGACCAGATGCCGCAGGGTTTCCTGCATCGCGCCGGGCTCGGCGTGGCGGGCATCGAAGAAGACCAGCACGAGATCGGCCCGGTCGATGATGAGCTGGGAGATTTTCAGGATGCCGCTGCGGGTGACATCCGCATCGAAGCCGGGAGAGTCGATCAGGATGCGGCCTTTCAGGCGATCGACCTTCACACTTTTGAGTTGCAGGTAGCGGTCGATCCGCTTGCCCTCGCCCGCGCCGATGGTCTCCAGATCGAGGCTGATCTGGTAGAACGGAAACCTTGGATCGGCATCGAGCGCACGCCCCGGAAGCACCCGGGCATCGGATTCCGGGCCGCTGCAGATCACGGTGAAACGGTCATCGACCGCCTGATTGCCGGTCGCCTGCACCTTGCAGCCGAGATAGTCGTTGATGAAGGTGGATTTCCCGGCCGAGAAGGTGCCGAGGCAGGCGATCATCGGCCACCACTGGATCTGGGTGACGAAGGAGTGGTGCTGGTCGAGCATGCCCATGCGCCAGGCGATGTGGTCGAGCTCTTCGAACTGGTCGACCGCGCCCAGCATCGTGCGGTTCTCGCGCGCGAGATGGTCCCGGAGTTCCTGGATGCGTTTGGTGAGATCGATATTGTATTTCATGGCTGGTCGGTCGCCTCCGAGGCTGCACGAGGGTCGGGGAGGCGCGCCGTGGCGGGGCCGTCAACCGGCCTGCCACGGCGCGCGCTGCTTGGCACGCTCCGGCGCTTCAGGTGCCGGGGCAATGCGCCGAGGTTGCGATCTCGTGGGCTGCCTTGGCATCCGATGCCGCGATCCATGGCAGCATCGGCTCGATCTGCGCGCAATCGGCGCCCTGCTTCACGCGGAGGCGGGCGGCGTGTTCGAATGCTTTTGCCGCCATCGGGCGATCGCCGCCCGCGAGGTAGACGTTGCCCTGTTCGCCCCAGGCGGTGGCGTTGTCCGGGTGGTCTTTCTCGATCGCGGCGTAATCGTCGATCGCTGCCGGATACTGGCGCTGCCAGAAGGCGGTGCGTGCTTTCTGGAACTGGGCGTCGAGCGCGGCATTGGCCGGTTTTGTCGCGGCGGGCTGGGTTGAGGGCGTGACGGCCGGCGTGGCGGGCGCGGGCTTGGGCGTTTCAGCCGGGGCCGGGGTCGGGGTTGGAGTCGGGGTCGCGGTTGCGGTCGTGGACGGCTTGGGTGTTGTCTGCGTCGTGGTGGTTGTGGTGGTGGCGGGGGCGTCATCCTTGGGTGTGGTGGTGGCGGTTCCCGGCACTGCCGGCGTGGTCGCCGCGGTGGAGGATGTGTCCGGTGTGGGCTTGGGGACGGGCTTGATCGTGTAGGTTTTCGGCTGATGCGTCGTGGTGGTCGCATCGTCATCCGACGTGGCATGGTCGCTCGCGCCACCGGTGGTTCCGGTCTGGTCGGTCGCTGTCGCAGTGGTGGAGGATGAGGTCGCCGGCAGGGGGGTATCGTTGGTTGCGACGAGGCGGTCGTTGCGCGCCTCCTCGTGCCGCCAGACGACGAAACCGCCACCGACCACGACCACGACAACAATCAACCAGACAAGAAAACGCTTCATTGGATTTGTTCTTTCAGGATCAGTACTTCAAGGCGCAGAGACCCGTGCCTGACCGGGCACGGGTTTCCGCATCACGGATTGCCGTAGCCATAAGTGCCGTAGGGCGGTGGCTGCATGCCGCCATAAGGGGGGACGCCATAGGCCGGGGGCGGTGCGTAGCTCGGCGGTGCGTAGCTTGGCGGCGCATAGTTCGGCACGCCGCCATAGCCGTAGCCATAGCCATAGCCATAGCCATTACCGGTACTGGCATAGCCCGAAATGGGGCCGCCATAACCGGAGACCGGACCGCCATAGCCGCTGATCGGGCCGCCATGGGGCATGTTCATGTTCAGGCTGCCCATGTTCCAGGGGCCGGAATTGCCCGAGAACGGGCCGCTGTTGCCGGACCACGGGCCACCATTCATCATCGTCGAGAACGGATTGCCGCCGTTGCCGCCCCACGGCGTGCTCCAGCCATTATTGTAGCCGTTATTGTAGCCGTTGTTCCACGGCATCGGCCAGTCGGCATGGGCCGCGGTCAGACACGGTCCGACTGCACACATCGTGCCGATGAGACCGGCGACAATCGCGAAACGCTTTGGATTGAAAAACAACATCACTTTTACCTCCGTAAAACCATCAGGCGTGAACAGACATTGGACAAGCGCGTCATCCGGCAGGTCACATCAACGGTCTTGTCCCGTGGCACCCGCAGCTTCACGTTCGCTGCGGGTGCCCGACATCGTCAGATCGAGCGGGGCGTCAGTAGCCCGACCCGTTGTAGCCACCCGTAACCGGGCCGCCATAGCCGCTGACCGGGCCACCGCTGGTGGTGAACGGCCCGCCCTTGGGGAAGTTCATGTCCATGCTGCCCATGTTCATCGGGCCGGAGCTGCCGGAGAACGGACCGGAGCTGCCACCGAACGGACCGGTCGACCCGTTGACCGGGCCGGGTCCGTTGTACGTGCCGTAATACGGCGCCGGATAAGGCTGCGGCGCGTAGTATTGCGGCGGCGGGGGCGGGTAATAGCCCGGCGCCGGCTGCATCTGCGGAGCGGGCTGCATTTGCGGCTGCTGCGGCATCGGAGGCTGCTGATATGCAGCCGGCGCCGGCGCGTAGTATTGCGGCGGCGGTGGGGCATAATAACCCGGCTGCGCGCCGGTTCCCTGATACCCGCCGGTCATCGGGCCGCCATAGCCGTTCATCGGGCCGGTGCTGCCGGACATCGGGCCACCCTTCGGGAAGTTCATGTCCATGCTGCCCATGTCCATCGGGCCGGTGCTGCCGGACATCGGACCGGTGCTGCCGCCATAGGTGCCGCTATTGCCCATCATGGGACCCGGACCGTTCTCGACGGGTGCGGCCGGGTAGCCGTAGTAATACGGCGGCGGCGCATAGGTCGGCGGTGCGGCTGCCGGCGTGGTGGCCGCCGGGGTCGATTTGGCCGGTGCGCCTTCTGCCAGGGCCGAGCCCGCCATCAGGCCCATTGCGGCGATACAGCCGATCCCGGTGGTCAGGATTAATCGTCTCTTACTCTCTTGCACGTCACTCTCCTTCGGTGTTTCGATTCACTTGCATCGCTTTTCGGCAGAGGCGGAGG
>JAQTXO010000200.1 GCA_028688765.1 Acidiphilium sp.
GTGCCGCGATTATTCTGCCGTGATCGCGCCGGGGCATCTTTTCAGCAGGGGCGACGCGTCCTAATACATAAGGCAAAGGAGCCTGTGTCTTCCGCCATCCCGAACGCCCCGAGCAGAACCGGACTCAGGGTGCCCAGATCTGGGCGCTGGCGGGGTTTCTTGGCCTGACGCTGCTGGTCGGCACGGTCGAGGGGATTGCGACGATCCCGAATATCAAGAGCTGGTACGATCTTCTGCCGCATCCGCCGTTGACGCCGCCGAACGGTGTGTTCGGGCCGGTGTGGACGATTTTGTATATCGGTATGGCGGTTGCGGCGTGGCGGGTCTGGCGGTGCGGCGATGTGCTCGGCGATCACCGCCGCGCCTTGACGCTGTGGGGGTGGCAACTGGCGGTGAATGCCCTGTGGGCTCCATTGTTTTTTGGGCTTCATCGGCCCGCGATCGCGATTGGTGTCATTCTCGTGCTCGATGGGCTGGTGGCGGCGACGATTCTGGCGTTCCGCCGGATCGACCGGATCGCGGGGCTTTTGCTCATGCCGTATCTGGCATGGAGCCTGTTTGCCTCGTATCTCACGCTAGGGTTCTGGTGGCTCAACCGATAATCGGGTAGGGTGCGCGCCGTCGTTCCAGGATGAGCATCATGCACGCCAGATATATTCTTTCAATTGCTGCGCTGGTCGCCGTCGCGGTGGCGTCGTTCCCCATTGCCGAGGCGCAGATGGCAGGGCCCGGAGCCGGCAGCCCGATGGGCGCGGGCGGACCGATGGGCGGGCAGGGGCTGCATCCGCCGCAGGAGAAGCAGGAAGTCGCACCGCCGGCGCTGCCGGGTGCTTCCGGCGTTGGTAATATTTCGGCGGGTCCGGTGACGACGTTGAATGAGGACCCGACCAAGCTGCTGTTTTCTGCGATCAATCATGGCGATTACAATCAGGCGCGGGCCGCGGTGAGCCGCGGCGCCAACCTCGATGCCCGCAACGCGCTGGACGAGACCCCGATCGAACTCGCCGTCGAGCTCAATCGCAACAACATCACGTTCATGTTGCTTTCGGTTCGTGCCGAAGAGGGACCGGGTCAGCGCGCCGCTCCGCAATCGGTTACGGCATCGGCGGTTGGCCACACCCGGTCGGCCGCTCACGCGCCGATGGTGTTCAGCAGCCGGGAGACTCAGCTTCGTCAGTCGCCGGCTCGGGCGGTAGCGGCGCCGATCGCGGGAAGTCCGGGAGTTCCGGACCCCTCTGCCGGATTTTTGGGGTTTGGCGGCCACTCCTGAGCGCGGCGTGATTGTTGGCATCCCGTAGCCGAAATCGTGCCCGGACTTGGCCCTTTGCCCGGCGTTCGAAATAAGTTAAAACCTATTTAAGCGAACCGAAAGTCGGTGCGATTGTGCCACGACGTCGGGTTTGCGATCGCGCATCAAATAAAGTTCGGAGGAAACATGAAACTCGCCAACCCCGCCCCGCTCGGGCTGTTCGGTTTTGCCCTGACGACATGGCTGCTTTCGATGATCAACGCGGGATTGCTGCCCGCTGCGGGCATGGGCATGGTGCTCGCGATGGCGTTCGCCTATGGCGGCACCGCGCAATTTATCGCCGGTTTGATGGAGATGGCGACCGGCAATACGTTCGGTTTCGTCGCGTTCTGCTCCTACGGCGCGTTCTGGTGGAGTT
Organism: Acidiphilium sp.; assembly: GCA_028688765.1. GTDB lineage: Bacteria > Pseudomonadota > Alphaproteobacteria > Acetobacterales > Acetobacteraceae > Acidiphilium > Acidiphilium acidophilum. Next base: position 1,668 of record JAQTXO010000200.1, read on the forward strand.
TTGCTTTGTTCGTCGAGTTTTTCGCCAAGGGCGTGCCGGCGGCGATGGTGGGCTGGTACCTGCTGATGTGGGGATTTTTCACTTTCGCCATGTTCATCGGTACATTCGCGCTCAACCGGGCGCTGCAACTTATTTTCGCGGCCTTGACCATTACTTTCGTGCTGCTGGCGCTCGGCGCGTTGCTCGCGACGCCATCGCTTTCGGTGTTCGGTGGATATTTCGGGCTTCTAACCGCGGCTCTCGCATTCTATCTGGGGGCGGCGGATGTGATCAATGCCACCCATGGCCGGGTCGTCCTGCCGATCGGGGCTTGATATTATCGCGGACGGGCCGGGGAGATCACCCCGGCCCGATCGTCTGCTATAGGATCAGCAGAACCAGCACCACTACAATGACGATGCCGAGGCCGCCGCCGTAATAGAGGCCGTGCGGCCCGATGAACATGCCGCCGTGCAGGCCGAAGCCGCCGCCGAGCACGAGAAGTATCAGAATGATGATCAGCAGCAGGCGCATCAGGGATTCCCATCACGATTTGTCGAGCGGATATGATCGCTCGCATACCGGTTTCCAATAGCGGCGGTGCTTGGGTGGTCCGATCCGAGGATTGGCAGGCGCGGAGCGGCGCTCTTGATCCTGATCATGCGGTCGGACCTTGGCGGAGCCGTATCCTCGCCCCATGGCGTCTTTCGGCTGCGGCCATTGGCGTCCGGGTGGGTTTGGGCTAATAAGATATATTGCGCGAGCGTCTATTGCGGGTTGTCGGCCTGATCCCGATGTTCCAATAGAGAGGCTCCATTCAGAGGAAGGATCGGGATCATGGGTGGTTTGAGCATTTGGCATTGGCTGATCGTATTGGCGGTCGTGCTGATCCTGTTCGGCTCGGGCCGGATCGGGAATCTGATGGGCGAACTCGGCAAGGGTATGAAATCGTTCAAGAACAATATCGCGGACGAGCATCCTAAAGATGCCTCGATGCTGGAGCAGCACGTCGCCCCGCCACCGGTGCATGCAACATCGACCTCCGACCGCAGCAAGGTCTGAGATCAGAACGATCTGAGGTAGCATCATGGGTTTCGATTCACCAATTCACTGGATCATCGTCATCGGCGTGATCGCGCTCCTGTTCGGCGGTTCGCGCGTCGGCAATCTGATGGGCGAACTCGGCAAGGGGATCAAGGCGTTCAAGCAGAACGTCTCTGATCATGATCAGACCAAGGTCGCACCGGCCCCGGTGGCACCGCCGCCGCAGGTGCAGACCCGAGTGGCCGAGGGGGTTCCGCCGGCTGATGCGGTGGTTCGGCAGCCGGAACCGGTGCACGTAGCCGATTCCAACCGCCTCTGACCGCCTCGGGGACTGACGATGGTCGCGACCAGCGCGTCGGTTCCCATAGGTGACCCCTCGTTTCGTGCCCAAGAGGATCGGGTTCAACGGGATATTGCGACGGTGGCGCGCGAACTCGTCGCTATCGGCGGGCGGATGGATGCGCATCGGTGGGTGCCGGCATCATCGGGTAACCTTTCGGCGCGGATCGACCGGTCAACCATTGGGATCACCCGGAGCGGTGTCCACAAAGGGCGACTGCAGCCAGCGGATATCATTGCTGTCGGGCTCGATGGACTCGCGGTTGATCCCACCGCAAAGCCGAGTGCGGAGACTCTGTTGCATTGCCAGCTCTATCGCATGGACCCAGCGATCGGTGCCGTGTTGCACGGGCATTCGGTCGAGGCGACCGCGCTCTCGCTCGTTACCGATGCCGAGGAACTGGTTTTGCGCGACTACGAAATCCTCAAGGCTTTTCCGGGGATCGGGACGCACGAGGTGGTCGCCCCTGTTCCGATTTTCGACAATGATCAGGATATCGCGCGTCTCTCGATGCGGATCGCCCCTTCGCTGACGCCCTTGCCGATCGGGTATATTCTTCGTGGCCACGGGGTTTATGCCTGGGGTCCGGATATCGAGCGCTGCTTCTGGCGGCTCGAGGCGTTGGAATTCCTGATATCCTGCGAATGCGAACGGAGGCGGATGCTATGAGCGAGCTGCGGATTTTCGATGAGAACGCCCCCGGAGCGCCTTATTTCGACACGCGGGATGCCGCGGAAATCGCGTCGCACCTCGCCAGCATCGGTGTGCGCTTCGAGCGGTGGGATAGTCCGGTTGCCTATGACCCCGCTGCCGAGCCGGAGGCGATTCTGGCCGCCTATCGCCCGTATCTCGACCGGTTGATGGGTGAGACCGGGGCCGGCTCCGCCGATGTGATCAAGATGACCCCCGATCATCCGCAGGCCGGGGCGCTGCGGGAGAAGTTCCGCAATGAGCATATTCACACCGAGGATGAGATACGTTTCTTCGTTCATGGGGGCGGGCATTTCGTGATGCACAAGGCGGATCGGATCTATGACGCGCTCTGCACGAAGGGCGATCTGATTTCGGTGCCTGCGAACGTCAAGCACTGGTTCGATGCGGGGGAGCACCCGGATTTCGTGGCGCTGCGGGTCTTTACCGATCAATCGGGCTGGGTCGCGCATTTCACCGGCGATGCGATCAGCTCGCGGGTTCAACTTGCCTGACGCACAGCGCGCTGCCGCTGAGCCAATCGTGCCGCCCAGGCTGGTTCTGCTCGACATCGAAGGCACGATCGCGCCGATCCGTTTCGTGCATGATGTGCTGTTCCCGTTCGCCCGCACCCGGTTGAGCGGATTTCTGGCGCGCCACGCAGACGATCCGGAGGTTGCGGCGTCGCTGGTCGATCTGGGCCGGATCGCACCGGGGGCGCCGCCGCTCGAAACCCTTCATGCCCTGATGGACCGGGATGCCAAGGTTGCGCCTCTGAAATTCATCCAGGGGCGGATCTGGGCGGAGGGGTTCGCCGAGGGCGCGTTGCAGAGCCAGTTCTACCCCGAGGTGCTGCCCGTGCTAGCGGCGTGGCAGCGTGCCGGAACCCGCCTTGCGATTTATTCATCCGGCTCGCGGCAGGCCCAGCGATTGCTGTTCGCGCACAGCGCCGAGGGAGACCGGACCGGTCTGATCGCGGCATTTTTCGATACGGCTGTGGGCGGAAAACGCGAGACCGCAAGTTATGTCCGGATCGCCGAACAACTTGCGCAGCCGGTTGGAGAGATCCTGTTTCTTTCCGATGTCGGGGCCGAACTCGATGCGGCTACGGGTGCCGGGATGATGGCCTGCCAGCTCGTGCGTGCGGAAGATGGGACGGTTCCCGCGGCCGGGCATCCTCATGACGAGGATTTGACCGGCGTCGCGCGCCGATATGGCCTATCTGAGCCGCAATAACGGAGTCTCCCGATGTCGATGACCACAGACCGCCGCCCGGTGGCGACGCTGAAAGCGCGCCTGAGCACTGACCCCTGGCGCGCGTTCGGCCTCGGGCTGCTCGCGGCCCTCGCATTGCCGCCGTTCTATCTGTTGCCGCTGCTGTGGTTCGTCGTGCCCGCGCTGCTGCGGAGCCTTGCCCGCGCCGGGGGGTGGCGTCGCGCGATCTGGATCGGCTGGTGCTTCGGGTTTGGTTTCAACCTGCTCGGCCTGTTTTGGGTGACCGAGCCGATTCTGATCATGGCCCGTCAGTTCTGGTGGGCGATTCCTTTTGCCGCACCGGGTCTTGCTGCCGCGACCGCGTGTTATCTGATGCTGCCCGCCCTTGCGGTGTATTGGATACGGCCGGTGCGGCTGACCGCTGCCGCTGCGATGGTGGTGATGTTCGCCGGCGTGATGGTGATGGCCAATCTCGCGCAGCAATTTCTGTTTACCGGATTTCCGTGGAATTTCTGGGGGGCGGACTGGGCGATTCCGGGGCGGCTCGGGGTGATCATGATGCAGCCGGCGGCTTACGGCGGCATTTTCCTGCTGACCTGGCTTACGATAATTGCCGCCGGGCTGCCCTTGCTCGGGCGGCGTGGCTGGATCGGCAGTGCCGTGGTCATGGTGCTGTGGGCGGGGTTCGGCCTTGCGCGGACTGCTGGGGGGCGGGCTGCCGATACCGATCTGACGGTGGCGATGATCCAGCCGGATTTCGCGGTGCCGGGCAGTTTCACCCAGCCCGCCTTGCAGGCGCGCTGGCAGCGGGATCTTGCCATGACCCGTGAGGCGCTGGCGGCCGCGGGGGCCGGGCCGAAAGTGGTGGTGTGGCCGGAAACCGCGAGCCCGGCCTTGCTGCAGACCGACGCATCGGCGCGTGCCGCGATTGCCGGCATTGCCGGGACAACGCCGGTTCTTGCCGGTTCGTTCCGATTCGGCGCGACCGGCAAAGTTTATAATTCGCTCATAGCCGTCGATGGTCCGGGTCCGGCGGTCGCCTGGTACGACAAATGGAAGCTGGTGCCGTTTGGCGAG
>JAQTXO010000201.1 GCA_028688765.1 Acidiphilium sp.
CATCGCGACGACCCGCGCATCCATCCCGAGCGTATGAACAGTCGCCGCCTGCGGCTGCAACGTCTCGATAATCGCACTGAGCGGAACGATCAGCGTATGACCGGCCACGCTGACCACCATGCCATCGAGCACCGCCAGCGTCAGCGGCAGGCTCAGCGTGAAGGTCGAACCCGCACCGGGCCGCGACGCGATCGAAATCCGCCCGCCGAGCGACTGGACCGAGCGCCGCACCACATCCATGCCGACCCCACGGCCCGAGATGTCCGAAACGGTGCTCGCGGTGGAAAACCCCGGCAGAAAGATGAGATTGTCGGTTTCCTCGTCGTTCAACTGGGCGTCCGGCGCGATCAGCCCCTTCTCGATCGCCTTCGCCTTGACCCGCTCGCGATCGATCCCCGCGCCATCATCCGCCACCTCGATCACGATCCGCCCGGACCGGTGCAGGGCGGTCAGCTTGACCACCCCCTCCTCCGGTTTGCCGGCCGCAACCCGCGCCTCGGTCGGCTCCAGCCCATGATCGATCGCGTTGCGGATCATATGGGTCAACGGATCGGCAATCCGCTCGATGACGGTCTTGTCCACCTCGGTCCCCTCGCCGTCGGTCAGCAACCGGACCTGCTTGCCGGTCATCGCCGCCACCTCGCGCACCAGCCGGGGCATGCGCTGGAAAACCGACCGCACCGGCTGCGCCCTGATCGCCATCACGCTGTCCTGAATCTCGCGGGTCAGATGCTCAAGCTCGTCGAGCGCCGCCGCCACCCCCGAGGCTCGCGCCAGACCGGCTTCCATGACGCGCTGCGACAGCATCGCCTCGTTGATCACGAGTTCGCCCACGAGGTCGATCAGCCGATCCACCCGGTCGAGATCGACCCGAATGGTCGCCCCGACCGCCGCGCCGCTATCGCTTCTGGAGGCCGGTCCATCCGTGCCCCCCCGCGCCTCCGGACGCGATTGCGCCACGACCGGCGCGACCGCGCCGCCTCCAACCGCCACCGGTCGGTCATCATGAGGCGCGGATACGCTCTCCTGCGCCTTGCGGATCATCGCCAGCACATCGGCATCGGAAGGTATATCGGCAAAAGAGCTCGCCGGAGCCGCCTCATCACCATCGAGGACACGGACATCCGCGGCCACGCCCGCCGCATCTTCATCGGGCCGTACCTGAACAAGCCCCACCTCGGCAGGCCGATCCGCAGCACGGCTGATGACCAGATCGCAATCGTCCTCGACGAATTCGAAGGCAGCCCGAATTGCCGCCTCATCGCAATCCGCCTGGAGCATGATCGTCCAGGTCAGATACGCCCCTTCCGGATCGAGATCGGCAAAGTCGGGGAGCGAAGACGTATCGACCGTCACGTTCACCGGCCCGAGCATGCCGACTTCACGCAGCAGCAGGGCCGCTTCATTCGCATTCGCATACAAGGCAGCGAGAGGGCGAAACGTGATGACCCATCCGGCATCCGGCATCGTCTCCTGCTCGACCGCGACCGCCAGGGGCAGAAAATTCAGGTCGCCAAGCCCGTCATCATCGTCCTCGGCATCAATCCCTTCGGCCATGCCGTCATTGGTCAGGGCCTTCAACGCCGCAGCGAGCGATGTCGTCTGTGCCTCATCCGGCATGGTCCCCTCGCGCGCGCAGCGGACCAGATCGGCGAGCGCATCGGAGGCGCGAAGCATGAGTCGCATCGTGCTCGCCGAAGGATCGAGCCTGCCCGCCCGCACCTGATCGAGTGTCGTCTCGAAGACATGAGCGAAGCGAACCAGATCCTCCAGCCCGAACGCACCGGCACCGCCCTTGATCGAATGAACCGCCCGGAACACGGCATTGACCGTCTCCTGATCGGTCTCGCCGGCCTCCATCCGCATCAAGCCGCCTTCGAGTTCGGACAGCTGCTCCTCGCACTCCTGAAAGAATGTCTCACGGATTGCCGCCATCGGGTCCATGACGTGCCTCCTTACGCCGCCACGCGTCGGATCACGTCGACCAGCTTGACCGGATCGAACGGCTTGACGATCCACCCCGTCGCCCCCGCCGCCTTCGCGCGGCTCTTCTTTTCGGCATCGACCTCGGTGGTCAGCACCAGAACCGGCGTCGATCGCCAGGCGGCATCGCGCCGCACCGCTTCGATGAAGCCGAACCCGTCCATCCGCGGCATGTTGATGTCGGTGACGATGACATCCGGCGTTTCGTCCCGCAGCACTTCGAGCCCGTGGACGCCGTCCTCCGCCTGCACCACCCTGAAACCGGCCTCCACGAGGGACAAGCGCAGCATGTCGCGCATCGTCCGTGAATCATCGACCGTCAAAACTGTCTTGATCAAGCGTCTATTTCCCTTCGATGATCGAAAGCGGCGGGCTCGATGCCCATCAATCTCAGCGTGGCGATCACATCGGGGGAAAATCCCTCGATCAGAAATCCACGCTGATCGGCCTCCCAGCGCGCACGCGCCGCAAGCAACACCTGCAAGCACTGCCCGCCAATTCGCTCAACCGCGCTGGCATCGATTGCGAGATCACCCCCGCGCCTGCTGCTTAACAGCGCATAAAGTGGCGCTGCCGCCTTGATATCGAGCACGGGATCGAGCCTTATTTTCATCTTGCCAATGCTCTTGCCAGTGCTCTTGGCTATACGCGTCCGCCTGGTCATGACGCTCAGAACTCCTCCCAGTTATTGGCATCCGCAACGACCGCGAGCTTGCGCGATGCGCCCGCTGCGGCTGCCTTCATCGGGGTCACCACTGGCCGGGATACCTTGGCAGGGCGCACGACTGGGGCCAGTCGCGCGACAGGTTTGCGAATCACCTGGCGTGACGGTGGCGCGGCAACATCGCCGATCTGGAATTGCGCGATCAATGTCGCGAGCTGCTCGGTCTCCTGCGCCAGCGCATGGCTCGCCGCGGTCGATTGCTCGACCATCGCGGCGTTCTGCTGCGTGACCTGATCCATCTGATTGACTGCGGCATTCACCTGATGCAGCCCGGTCGCCTGCTCCTGGGCAGAGGCCGCGATCTGCACGACGATCTGGTTGATCTCGCCGATCTGAACGACCAGATGCTGCAGCGCCTTGCCGGTCTGCCCGACCAGTTCGACGCCGCTGCCGACCTGCTTCGACGACGTCGAAATCAGCGCCTTGATTTCCTTGGCCGCATCCGCCGAGCGCTGGGCAAGCGCCCTGACTTCCGAGGCGACCACCGCAAATCCACGCCCGGCATCCCCGGCGCGTGCGGCCTCGACCCCCGCGTTCAAGGCCAACAAATTGGTCTGGAAGGCAATCTCATCGATCACACCGATAATGTTGCTGATCTGGAGCGACGAGGCCTCGATCCCGCTCATCGCCGCCACGGCCTCACGCACCACCGCCCCGCTGCGTTCCGCATCGGCCTGAGCCGTCCCCACCACGTCACGCGCATGGGTCGCACCCTCAGCGGTCTTGCCCACCGTCGCGGTGATCTGATCCAGCGCCGCCGCAGTCTGCTCAAGGCTGGCCGCCTGCTGCTCGGTACGCCGTGACAGATCATCGGCTGCCGACGAAATCTCACCGGTCCCGGACCGGATCGCCGCCGTATTGGTCGCGACGGTTCGCATGGTTTCCTCAAGCCGGGCGAGCGCCCCGTTGAAGTCGCCGCGCAGCCGTTCGTAGTCCGGGGCGAATGCCTCGGTAAGCCGATAGGTGAGCACACCCGAGGAAAGCCGATCGAGTCCTTCGGCCAGGGAGCGGACCACGTGCTCCAGCGCCCTGGCCGCTGCCTCACGCTCCGCTTCGGCGCGCGCCCGCTGCTCTTCGAGTTCCATGCGCGACGTCAGCCCTTCCTCGGCCTTGTTGCGCGCGATCATCATGGTCCGAAACCCGTCCATCGCCTTGGTCAGCCGCCCCACGCAGTCACGATTATGGGTGAACCGGATCGGCGAATCGAGATCCCCCGCCGCCAGCGCCTCCATGCGTTCGACCGTGATGACATAAGGATCGGCGATCGCCCGCCGCATGACATAACCGAGGCCGATCGAGACCAGCAGCGCGGCGGTACCCACCACAAGCGGAACGCTGCTCCGCGCCGGATCGGAGGCGCTCGCCGCCGCACCGAGACAAACGAGCAGCAACGCGCTTTCCATTGCAAATGCCACGGTAAGCTTCAAACGGATCGGAGCGGTCTCACGAAACCAGGTCAGCATGTGCGCCTCGCCACGTGTCTTGATGTTAACGGCCGGGATCGAACGCATCGCGTTTCGGCACCGCGCGACTCCGATCCCCATTCATCACGATAGCGACCAAAGATTACCCCATCGTTAACGGCGAGATCCGATTATGGCCGATCGCTCAACGTCCAGCGCCGCTGTCCCCCCTCCGAGTTTGATCCGCCCACCTGATTGGCTTCAGCACGCAAGACCGCTTGCACCGGGCGCAAACGGAAGGTCTGGCGGTTAACTATCCGTTAATATGTTTGAGGCACAGTTCGGAGACATCGATCATGTCGGTCGTGAACGGAGAAGCTTTTCTTGAACAGAAGTCTCACGATCAGCGGGTGCTCCGCAGGGTGGAGGTCTCGGACCGCGGGGAACCGGCCATGAGCTGGTTTCCGCTTGCCCTCTCCGTCGTCGTCGTTGGCCTCGGTGTTTTGATCGCGCGGGTCTGGGCCAGACAACAATTGAAGCCTGTCTGCGACCATATTGCGGCGGTCGTCGCCCGTGCGGCGGAACATGAGCGCATCATGCTGACGCAAAACGCCCTCAGCCAGAATATCGACATGTTGCGTAGTCTGACCCAGGACTATGGTGAAGCGCGCCTGGAGCGCGAGGATCTCTGGTTCGGCGACCACCGGATCAACGGCGATTTCGAGCTCGTCGATCAAGTGAAGGCCAAATTTGGCGGTGCCGCCACGATTTTCGCGCGCGATCGACGCGTATCCACCAACGTCCTGACTCAAGCGGGTACCCGCGCGATCGGAACCACGCTCGCGCCCGGGCCGGTGTATGAGCGCGTGCTCGTGCAGGGTCTCAGCTACCGTGGCGTCACCGAGATTCTCGGCGAGCCCTACATCACGGTCTACGAGCCGATCCTGCGGGATGATCTGGTGATCGGTATTCTGTTCGTGGGCGTACCATCCGCATCGATCGTCGGGTCCTCGACCCGGATCCCCCCGACCAGGCCGTGTGTCGGGTCGGTTGCGGCCAACATCGACAATCTGGAGATCATCGGGTCCGGGCAGTTGGCCGCCATGGAGCTTGCGATCGCCAAGCGTCAGGAGGCCGATGACGTCAGTCGACGCCTGGCCGCCGAACAGCGCTCCATCACCCGAAGCCAGACGCTGGCGATCACTGCGGTGGCGGCAGGGTTGGAGCAACTCGAAACGGGCAACCTGACCTATCGGATCGATGGCACGCTGCCCGGCCGATACGAAAAACTCGGGCGCGATTTCAACGGGGCGATCGCGAAATTGCAGACCGCCATGACCGCCATTGCCGTGAGCAGCGCCGGCGTGCGTGCCGGCGCCAGTGAGATCACGCAAGCGTCCGACGATCTGGCGCGGCGCACCGAGCAGCAGGCGGCGACACTCCAGGAAACCGCAGCCGCCATGGATCAGATCACCGCAACGGTCCGCACCACGGCCCTGCGCAGCAGCGACGTACGGGATCTGGCCTCGGCTGCCGGGCAGGACGCGAAACAGTCCGGCGACGTCGTGCTCGAAACCGTGAAGGCGATGAGCGCGATCGAAGGATCATCCCGCCAGATCGACAAAATCGTCGACCTGATCGACGAAATCGCTTTCCAGACCAATCTGCTCGCCCTGAATGCGGGGATCGAAGCCGCTCGCGCGGGCGATGCCGGGCGGGGCTTCGCCGTGGTCGCGACGGAAGTGCGCGCCTTGGCGCAACGCTCAGCTTCTGCGGCGAAAGAGATCCAGGGGCTGATCTCCGCTTCCGGGCAACAGGTCGCGGTGGGCGTCCGCCTGGTCGGCGAAACCGGGCAGGCGCTGGGCCGGATCGCGGATCAGGTCGCCCGGCTCAAC
>JAQTXO010000202.1 GCA_028688765.1 Acidiphilium sp.
GTTCGCTGGCCAATGCAGTGCGGTTGCGGATCGTGCTGTATCTGCTTCACGGCGAGCAGGCGGTGGGGGACCTTGAGTCCGCGCTTGAAATTCGCCAGCCCAATTTGTCGCAGCAACTGGCCGAATTGCGCGATGCCGGGCTGGTGACGGCGCGGCGGGATTCGCGGGCGATGATTTACAGTATCGCGGATGACGAACAGAAGCGCCTGATCGCGGCGTTGCTGGTGGGGTTTGGCGGGGAGCCGATTCAAAGCGGGGCATCGCAGGCACCACCCCCGTCGCCGGCGGCTCCCCCGGCGCATCGGCAGGTCGCGATGTTCGCCACGGTGGGCAAGCGGCGCTGATCAGATTGCGGGCTGCGGGCGGGTGCGGCGGCGGAGTTCGTTCAGCGTGAAATAGCCGAGGGCGGCGGCGGGGGCGGCGGCACCGACCAGCGCGACCAGAGGCCAGCCGCCGTGGATCAGGAGGCCGCTCGCGATTGCCGAGCCGAGCGCGCCGCCGCCGAAGAAGGCGGCCATGTAGGCGCCGTTGAGCCGGGCGCGGAGTTCGGGGGCGAGGGCGTAGATCGCGCGCTGGCCGAGGACGTTGTTGGCCTGGACGCCGAAATCGAGCGCGACGCCGGCAAGGGCCAGCAGGACCACGCTGTGAAGGTCCGCGCCGAGAGCCGAGATACCGAACGAGGCGAGGACGAGGGCGAGGGAGACGGCGCTGCCGATCCGCCCGTAGCCGGCATCCGCGAGGCGGCCGGCGAGGGGGGCCGAGATTGCGCCGGCGGCACCGACCAGCGCGAAGACCGCGATGCCGAACTGGGTGTAGTGGAATTGTTCGGTGAGGTAGATCGGCACGGCGGTCCAGTAGAGGCTGAACACACCGAAGGCGGCGCATTGGTAGGCGGCGCGGCGGCGGAGCGTGGGTTCGGTCGCGTAGAGTTTGAACATGCTCACGATAAGCGCGCCGTAGCGTTCGCGGGATTTCGGGACGACGCGGGGGAGTTTGCGGCGGAGGACCAGAAAGAGGATTGCCATGCCCGCTGCCGAGAGGCCGAAGACGGCGCGCCAGCCGATCGTGTAGGCGATCAGGCTCGCGACCGGGCGGGCGAGCAGGATGCCGAAGACGAGGCCACCCATGACGTTGCCGACGACGCGGCCACGGGTTTTATCCGGCGTGAGGGTCGCGATCATCGGGACGAGAATTTGAACCGTGCTGGAACAAAGGCCGATCAGCAGGGCGGCGGCGAGAAAGATCGGCCAGGTCCAGGCGGCGGCGGCGAAGGCGAGGGCGATGACGGCGCCGGCGATCAGGCGGGTGCTGAGGGCGCGGTTTTCGATCAGGTCGCCGAGCGGGACCAGAAGCAGGAGGCCGGTTGCGTAGCCGATCTGGGTGAAGGTGACCAGAAGGCTCGCGATGGCCTTGGGCAGATGAAGCGAGGGGGCGATCAGGCCGACCAGCGGCTGGGCGTAATAGAGGTTGGCGACGACCGCGCCGGCGGCGATGGCGTAGAGCGCGACCAGCCCCGCCGTTGGGGCGGCTGGTTCGTTCGTCTGATTGTTCGACATGGCGTGGGATATGACCTTGTTCGCGCCGGGTTCAACCGGCGCGGGGGCGCGGGCTCAGAAGATGCTGAAAACCCGGCCCAGCAGCGTCGTGGGGTGGTTTGGCTGGGCGACCGGGGTGGGGCCGTTATTGACCGGGGCGCCGAGGGCGGCGTTTTCCTGCAACTGGCGTTGTTCGGCTCCGGCGTTGAGCACGGCGTTGCCGCTTTTGGCGCTGCCGCCGAAGGACATCAGGGAGGAGATGAAGCCGGGGCTGCGGCTTTCGAGCTCGGCCTGACGGTTGACCGAGGCGCGGATGCCGGCGGGCGGGGTGGGGCCGGCGGCCTGAAGCAGGGCTTCCTGACCGGGACCCATGGTGCTGTCGCCATTGGCCAAAGCGGTTTGCGGGGCGAGGACTTCCTCGGCCTGTTTCGAGGATGAAATCTGCTGGGGCCGGGGCGCGCCGGGCTGGGGTGCGGCGAGGGTTAGGTTGGGCGGCATCGAGAGCGGGGCTTCGGTCGCGACGGAGAAGGCATCCGGCGGGGTGACGTCGAGGCCGAAGGTTTTGGAGGCATCGCTGCACCCGGCAAGCGCGAGGGTTGCGGCCGCGAGGACGATCAGGGCGAGCGGTGCGGCTTGCTTGGTGCGATTCATGGAGCCTCTCTATCGCCGCGCGCGGAGGTGGGCAAGGGAGGGGTTGCGGTGGGGGCGGGGGTGTCCTTGCGGACCATCGATTCGATGATGAGGGTGGCGACGCCGCAGACGATCGAGGCGTCCGCGACGTTGAAGACATACCATTCGTAGGGGCCGATATGGGCCTCGATGAAATCGACCACCGCGCCGTATTCGACGCGCGAGATGATGTTGCCGATCGCGCCGCCGATGATCGCGCCGAGTGCCAGCGTGGTGGTGAGGTAGGCGGTGCGCCAGAGCCAGATCGAGAGGGCGATGACCGCGATGGCAGCGACCACGATCAGCATGAGGGTGGCATTGTCGCCCGCGAGGATGCCGAAGGTGACGCCGTGGTTCCAGACCATCGCGAAATTGAGCACCGGAAGGATTTTGACGATGCCGCGTTCGGGGAGGTGGAGATCGTAGAGCACCCAGTATTTCGACGCCTGATCGGCGGCGAGGACCACGAGGGCCATGAGGAGTCCGGCGAGGCGGCGGTTCATTCGACGAACTCGCAGCAGCGGCGGCAGAGTGTGGGATGGGCGGGGTTGGTTCCGACTTCCGGGAGGATTTTCCAGCAGCGGGCGCATTTGGTGCCGGGGGCGATCTCGACCTTCGGCAAGGCGCGCAGCGGGGCGGCGGTGCCGGCACCGGCTTCATCGGGCGCGACCAGGGTTTCGGCATCCGAGGTGATCAGCAGTTCCGCCCAATCGACGTTCTGGAGGGCGAGCGGGGCATCGACCGCCAGGGTGAGGGTGATTTTCGCTTGCAGGGAGGCCGCGATATCGCCGGTGCGGCGGGCGTTTTCAAGCTCGGTGTTGGCGAGTTTGCGGACCGCGCGGATCTCGGACCAGCCGGCATCGAGCGCATCGTCCCGCCAGTCCGCCGGGATGGTCGGGAATGGGGCGAGGTGGACACATTCGGCCTCGCCGAAGCGGGCGCGCCAGGCTTCGTCGGCGGTGAAGGGCAGGACCGGGGCGAGCCAGGTGGTGAGGCAGCGGTGGATGAGGTCGAGCACGGTGCGGCAGGCGCGGCGGGTTTCGCTCTGGCGGACCTGATGGCCTTCGGCATCGAGCCTGACATCGCAATAGAGGGCGTCCTTGCGGATGTCGAAATAGAAGGCCGAGAGGTCGTTGTTGCAGAATTGGTGGATGGCGGGGAACACGCCGGTCCAGTCATGGGTATCGACCGCGCGGCGGAGCATGGCGTCGAGCGCCGCGAGTTTGTGGAGCATGTATTGCTCAAGCTCGGGCATTGCGGTGCGATCGAGGATTTCGGCGGGGGTGAAGCCATCGAGGCTGCCGAGCAGCCAGCGCAGGGTGTTGCGGATGCGGCGGTAGAGATCGGCCTGCTGTTTCAGGATGTCCTTGCCGATGCGCAGATCGTTATGGACATCCGCGTTCATCACCCAGAGGCGGAGGATGTCCGCGCCGTAGAGGTCGATCACTTCCTGCGGGGCGGTGACGTTGCCGAGGGATTTCGACATTTTGCGGCCCTGTTCGTCGAGCACGAAACCATCGGTCACGATGGCCTTGAACGGGGCGATGCCACGGGTGCCGACCGATTCGAGCAGGGAGGCCTGAAACCAGCCGCGATGCTGGTCCGAGCCTTCGAGGTAGAGATCGGCGGGCCAGGGCATGCCTCGGGCTTCGAGGACGAAAGCGTGGGTCGAGCCGCTTTCGAACCAGACATCGACGATATCGAAGACCTGTTCGTAATCATCGGGGTTGTAGGCATGGCCGAGGAAGTCGGCGGCGGGGCGGGCGTACCAGGCATCGGCCCCCTCGGCCTCGAAGATGGCGCGGGTGCGGGCGAAGATTTCGGGGTCGTTGAGGATGGATTTGTCGGTTTTGTGGACGAAGATGGCGATGGGCACGCCCCAGGCGCGCTGGCGGGAGATGCACCAGTCGGGGCGGGATTCGACCATCGAGCGGATGCGGTTGCGCCCGGCTTCGGGGACGAAGCGCGTGGCATCGAGGGCTGCGAGGGCTTTGTCGCGGATGTGTTCGGGACCGTCCATCCGGATGAACCAGTTGGGGCGGGCGAGGTAGATCAGCGGGGCTTTCGAGCGCCAGGAATGGGGGTAGGAATGGCGGAATTCCTCGCGTTTGAGGAGGGTGCCGGTGGCGGTGAGGGCGTCGCAGACGGCGTTGGCGACTTTATAGACGTGCATTCCGGCGAAGAGGGGAACGTCCGCGGCGTAGGTGCCGTCGTCCTGCACGGTTTCGGGGATTTCGATGCCATGTTCACGGCAGAGGAAGAAATCATCCTCGCCGTGGGCCGGGGCCATGTGGACGAAGCCGGTGCCTGCTTCGTCGGTGACGAAGTCTCCAGGAAACACTGGAACTAAAAACGTATAGTATTGTTCACCCGACGGCAGAAATTCTCTCAGGGGATGAAGGCAGAAAATGTTCTCTAGCGGTGACGTACCCGGCGACTGATCACCTTCTATAACTTTAAGCGTCTTATAAGACGCAATGCCAACATCCGAACAAAACTTTTTGACCAAGGCCGACGCCACCACAAGGCGCTCGCCGTCCACCGCTTGTGAACCCGGAGTAACCGTTTCGACTTCGATCCAATCGTAGTTGAGGTGGGGATTGAATGCGATCGCTCGGTTTCCGGGGATCGTCCACGGTGTTGTCGTCCAGATGACAATCGACGAACCGTTCATGCCCCAATCGTCGTCCGTTACAGGTCCGCCGTCTTGGTATGGCCTTACCGGAGACGTTTCGATCCTGAAGCGCACCCAGATCGCGGTGTCGGTTTTGTCCTGGTATTCGACTTCGGCTTCGGCGAGGGCGGTTTTTTCGACCGGGCTCCACATGACCGGGCGGAGGCCGCGGTAGAGCGCGCCGTTGGCGGCGAATTTGTGAATTTCGGCGGCGATGGCGGCTTCGGAGGGGAAATCCATCGTGGCGTAGCGCTGCGCCCAGTTGCCTTCGACGCCGAGGCGCTTGAATTCGGCGGCCTGGATGTCGAGCCATTTGGCGGCGTAGGCGCGACATTCGGCGCGGAAGGCGAGGATGGGCACGTCGTCCTTGTTTTTACCGGCCTTGCGGTATTGTTCCTCGATTTTCCATTCGATCGGCAGGCCGTGGCAGTCCCAGCCGGGGACGTAGTCGGCGTCGTAGCCGGCCATCTGGCGGGCGCGGTTGATGACGTCCTTATGGATCTTGTTGAGGGCGTGGCCGATGTGGAGGTTGCCGTTGGCGTAGGGCGGGCCGTCATGCAGGATGAAGGGGGTGCGGCCTGCGGCATCGGCGCGGAGGCGGGCGAACAGGCCCATGGCTTCCCAGCGGGCGAGGGCTTCGGGTTCGCGTTTGGGGAGGTCGCCGCGCATCGGGAAGTCGGTGCGGGGGAGGAAGACGGTGGCGCGGTAGTCGCGCTCGGCGGGGACGTCGTTCATGTCAGGCTCCGGCAGGGAGGGAGGGTGAGTTGGAGGACCCGGCCCTTAGTGCAGGGCCGGGCGGATAATTCGCCGGGCGGTCCGTCTTTCCATGGGAGGTATATGCGAGGGTGGGGGCGTGGCGGTCAAGTCGGGTGGGTTTCAAGGGATCAATATGTTGCGATATCGTAACGATATGGGCGTGCCTGGAGGCGGCGGGTTTGAGGGTTTTCGATCTTCGGGGTGGGGGTTGGGGTGGGGATAGATGATCGGGGCGCGGGTGGGGGGAAGTCGCGCGCGTGGTTGCGGGGTGGGCGAGTGATGCCGGGCGATGCTGTATTGGCTTCAGATGTATTTTGTTTTTTAAATTCTACAAAAGTATTATTT
>JAQTXO010000203.1 GCA_028688765.1 Acidiphilium sp.
GGTCGAGGTGCCCATTCGAGCCGTTCATTTGATGCCGGGCCTGCGACCAATCGACACCGCTGGCCTTGGCAAGATCTCCGTAGGCGATGCACACGCCATCCCGCGCGGCGTTCTTGAGCCGCTCCATTCGCCGATCTTCTCGGCACCAAAGCAGAATCGCCGGCACCGATTATGACGATGGCCGAAACGGCAAAATCCGAACCCTGATCAGGTCAGACCCTTCACAGCCGCACTGCCCAGCCTTTGCCTCCAGACCAGCCAAACGCCTCTTGTCCCATTGCCGCTTTGCGGTGGTGCCATATCCGATGACAGATTACGCCAGAGCGAGCGCAGCGCGGGAGCGCCGTAGGCCGCCGCGTAGCGGCGTCTGGCGATGGCACTCGGAGCGAAGTTTGCGGCGTCTGGGTCTATGCCGAGGCAGGCTCCATCTTTATCGCAGTCTGGAGCCGCCTCAGAGCACGTCCGAGACCGCCGGAGGGCAGGGTTTCGGACCCGTTTAGTTCGATAGAAGGTTTAGAAAGTTCTTGAATCTGGGTTACAGGGGGATTTTCCGACTTGGAAGAAAAAGCGACCAAATCCGCCGGTTTCTGCCCACCTTCCGGGCTTCGATCTTGTAGGTTTGGATGCGATCCTCCCGGCATCGGATCGTGGAATAAGTAGGCGTTGCTGGTCCGGATCAGGCGGGTGCGCAGCACCCGCTTGCCCAACAGATCCCTCTCCCGGAATTGTACCCGTACCACCCGGTTCACCCACGTCATGATGCCGGCCAGCTCCAGCGCCTTGATCGCTTCATACACCGTATCCCGGCAGCACTGGGCACGGGCCGCGATCGCCTCGTAGCTTGGAAAGCACCGCCCGTCCCGGCTGTTGTGGAAGCCCCATAGCAGCGCCGCCAGCACCTCCAGATAGGCCCGCGTCAGCGGCCCCCGATGCTGGCCCGGTTGCTTGTGCCGCACCGACCAGGCCCGCGCATACATCGTGATTCGCACTTTGGCGTTCCGATCCAGCGGACGACACCGCCCCTTACCGAAAACCTTCTCCCGGCGCCGGCTATGGCGATTCGTCAAAACCCCAATTGATTCCATCAAACAATCTCCGTCAGGTTGCGCAGCAACCCACCCGAAGCGGCCGGAAATCGGCACAAGTCCGCCCATGGCAAGAAAACACTTGCAAAAAGCGGCGATTTGGGGGATTCTCACGTTTACCAGACGTTGAGTTTCCCCGGCCTCTGCCGGTATGCACGGCCCGCTCTTCAGGCGGGCTTTGCTGATTCTGGGCTATGGTTCTCCAGCCAGAAGTTGATTCCATACGACAACGCGAATCGCTGCCATATCCCCAAGGCAGGGTTGCGACTCGCTGCCCTGCCTCAAGCAGGATGTATTTCGCAGTAACCAAACGGGATTGTCCAGCGTTTTCAACCTGTCAGATAAGCTTGGCTCTTTTCCAAACCGGAATTCGACAAAATCTTTTCCCGAAACTTGCTCGATGGCATTTAATTATTATATGTCAATGTGAAAATTTTTGCCATTTATGGAGGCTGGTCGTGCGCCCGACAAATTTAACCGTCGCCCCTAGCGGGCGAATGATAATACCCGCCAGTATGCGGGCCAAACTCGGCTGCCAGAAAGGCGGCAAGCTTCTTGCGCGGTTCGTAGGAAACACCATCGTTCTCGAACCCATAGATGCTGCCGTAAGCCGTGCTCAAGCCTTGGTAAGGCAGTATGTGCCAAAAGCCGCAGGAATTGTTGATGAACTGATTGCCGAGCGCCATGAGATCGCCAAAAGTGAATGAATCGGCAGTTCTTGATAGCTCGGCAGTTTTGGCTTTACTTTTCGGAGAACCTGGGGCTGAACGAGTAAAGGAAACCCTACCGGGAGCTTTACTGTCAGCGGTAAACTTTGCTGAGATTGTTACTAAGCTATGTGAACGGGGAATGCCTCAAGATCAAGCTCGTCTCGCGATCGAAGCGATCGGAGTGGAAGTGGTCGATTTTGGAATCGATCAAGCTTGTGTGACAGGGGAATTGCGTAACCGGACGCGATCAGCGGGGCTTTCGTTGGGAGACCGAGCCTGCCTTGCTCTTGCTCAGCAGCAAAATCTCCCAGCCGTTACCGCCGACACGGCGTGGGCTCAGATCCCAGAGTTGAATGTCGTCATTATCCGGTAAACAATAAAACCACATTTGTGGTAATGCTCATTTGCGGGTTATGCCTGCCTCTGCTTCAAGTTCTGCCGCCCGGCGCTCGATAAAATCCGCAAGCTCGCTGACCATTTTGCGCCCCGTAGCGCTGCAAGCAGTCTTGAAGCGGGTATGAACAGTTGCCGGCAGGTCGAGACTAAGTCGCTTGGTTGGTTCAGCCGGCTTTTCTAGAGCCGTGACAGAAGCAGAAACCGCAGAGGTAACGACATGATGACGGTCGTGTCCTGCTCCACCATGCTCGAAAGCTGCAATGTCGTCAGACGTCGGTTGTCTTGGCTTCGGCGCTGCTGTGAAGGTCTTCTTCGACATGATCCACTATTTCTCGGGTTAGACGTTCAATATCATGCGTGGCGGCACTACGGGGGTTCCACTCAAAGATGGTCTTACCCATCGTCATGCTTTCAGCAAAAGCAACACGCTGCTCGATCTCAGCCTCCAGAATTGGAATTCCAGCCTCAGCGGCCATAACGCGAATATCTCGACCAATGATCGTATTGCCTATTTTGCGGGAAACCACAAAGCCACATTTTAGGTTTTCTTTGTACGCCTGCGCTTCGCGTACCTGGCGCACCGTCAGATTGGACGCCCAGGTCGAAAGCCCGGATGGCTCAATGGGCAGCACTACAAAATCAGAGGCGATGATACAGGATCGAGCGATCTGCTCCGCGTGTGGTGGACCGTCAATGATTGTGAACGCAAAATCTGCCGCAAGGTACAGAGCCTCCTTTGCCATGTTCTCTCGCGCCATACTGACAACCTGGAAGGCAGGTTCGGCGCGCAGGCTTGCCCAGGTGCTAGCGGAACCCTGCTTGTCCGCGTCGATCAGCAAAACCTTGTGGCCTTGAGCGGCGAACGCACCCGCAGTATTCACAGAGAGGGTGGTTTTACCGACACCGCCCTTTTGGTTTACGAACGAAATTATCATAAGCCCCATTACCATATTTGTGCTTTAGCACAAACACTCTTTTGAGTTTACCCACATTTGTTGTTTTGAGGATTTGACTGCACGAATACGATCGATAAGGGACATTATCATAGATAGGGTCGTCAAATTCTGGAACGCGTGAAGCAGCTAGAGCCCGATCCGCTCAACCTCGCCCTGGGTCAGGCGCTCTTGCGTCCGGTCATAGAGCTTAGTCGTGCGCGGGGATTCGTGCGCTGCCATAGCTTGAGCGTGCTCCAATGCGCCGCCGTTAGCTAGATAGGCGGTGATGCCGGTCGCCCGAAAGCTGTGGTTGCCAATCGGCGCCATGATGTCGGCGGCAACGGCCCGCCGGCGGATCATGCGCCAGGCATCTGGCTGACTCATCGGCCGTGTGGACAGCACAGTCGCAACGTGCCCACGGGCCGTGCGAAATAGGCTGCCCTTCCGTTCCTCGGCAATGCCGGCCGCGGTGATATAGGCGTGTAGCGCCTCGGCGAGCGAATGATGGCACGGCATAGCGTGCTGCTTACCGCCTTTCTCGTGCAGTTGGATTTGCCACCCGGCACCCTTCGGCCGGAGGTCCTCCACCTTCATTTTCAACGCAGCACCAATCCGCGCGAACGAATAAGTGAGGGTGGCAATCAGCGCCCGATCACGCAGATCGCGCACGGCGTCGGTGGGAATGGAATCCAGCAACCGCCGCCATTCGTCGCCTTCCAGCACGGGCGTCTTGCCAGTGTTCACGACATGCTTGGGGCCGCGCACGGCACTGGCCGGATTGTGCGGCACGACCTGGCCAACGATCAGCCAGTCGAACAGCATCCGCACCGCTGCGAGCTGCTGCTTCACGGTCGGCGCTGTGTGGCTCCGCTGCATGGCCTCGATGTAGCAGGCCACGTCATAGGGCCGGATGGTTGGCAGCGTGAGGTCGCGCACCTCGCACCAGGCGAGAAAATTGCTGCAGGCCCGTGTATAGGCCCGGCGAGTGTTCGGGTTTCTAATGTTGGCGGTGAAGAAGTCGATATAGCGCCAGCTCGCTTGCTCGCCGGCGTCGGCGATCAGCCGCGGGATCAGCGTGCCAACTGGCAGCGGGGTAAGTGCGGATGATGGTTTGATGACCGCGGGAAGTTCTTCCGTCACTTCAGGATACTGCGCCCACTTGCGTCTTGCCCCAGGCCCAGCACTCGGCACGGCATTGATGGTGAAACGCCCGTGGGTCGGCAACAAGCAAGCCCAGGCGGCGCGCGCCCGTTGTAAAACCTGCCAGAGCATCATCTCCCAGTTCGCAGGCACTCACGCTTTCCTGGTTGACGCAGATAGCGGTCAGTAGGGGTAGACCCCGTGCGTGGCAAAGATCGAGCAGCCGGTCGAGGTGCCCATTCGAGCCGTTCATTTGATGCCGGGCCTGCGACCAATCGACACCGCTGGCCTTGGCAAGATCTCCGTAGGCGATGCACACGCCATCCCGCGCGGCGTTCTTGAGCCGCTCCATGGATTTCTCAAGATTCAGCTTGTGGTTGAGTTGCGTCCGCCGTGCACGCTCTTCCAGAAGAATCGGATATTTCGGAAGATTCCGACCGCCAGGGGCTCGCTCATGATTGACGATCATTTGGTTGATTTGCTCATCGGTTTTCGTGCTGAGATCCATGTGCTCCCCTTTCAGCTTTCCCTAGCATCCATATCACGCATGATAAAGGATGTTATCATGCGTGATAGGGCGTTAACACATCCAGAAGGGCAACAAGCCTGGACCACAGATTGGTCGCGGTCGGCTTATTTTTTGGTCTTGCGCTTTACCTTACGCTCTTGGCGAAGGGCCGATGCAGCCACCGATTTGACGGCCTTCAACTTTGAAGTGCTGAGCAACTTACCGGCCATACGGCCGACGCGCTTGGAAGTGGCCACTTAAATTCTCCTAAAAAACTCCCCAGAAACATAACGCTATCGGACCAGCATAAGCAAACAATTCTTTCGTTCCAGCAAGCGTGACCATCTTCGGGCGGCGCTTTGCTTTGGGAGACCTCGATCACAACGGCTACGCGGCTGCGTAGCCGTTGTGATTAAATTATACGGCCCGCCAGTAATCAGGTCTTTTCTTATCATTCAAATGCCGAACACGTGCAACATGTGGGCTGTGGCCATTCCTTTTTGACCACTCAATCGCCTCTTTTTGGGTTGGAAAGGTCCCAAGCACTTTGTCAGCGTGATCCTCTACAACGTAATCGTCTATTTTACTTCCTTCAGGACGCCCCTTCGGGCGCGCCTCAACGTAAACTACCGTCATGTTCTGTTTCTCCCTTGGCAGGATCTGCCAGCCACCGCTTATAGTTGCTTAGGTGAATCAATACCAGAGAATTACGATAAGCGTGGGCTTCGGTCGTATGTTACGCAATAGCCAACCCATTGGATTTAAGAAGAAAAAGTGATTTCTCAGAAGTCTTGATTTTCGCGTCTATGCAACACCGCATTTCACGGATGGTCTATGATGGGGACCAGACCAGAATAAACCTCTCAAAGACGACCTGGATGGTTTCTGAAAATGGGATCGAGTCTTTTGATAGTTCGCTCGTAAAATAGCGTTGATGCTCCGTTTTCCAGTAATCCAGCGATCCATCCCCTTCGCCTTCATCGGCGGCGAAGCGTGCATCGACGGACGCAAATGGCCCCTGGCAGACTTCGGTCGTTTGGATGACGCCGCGGGGAGTTCCCTCACCATCGAGCATGATCGACAGGTCGCCCGGGTTTGGCATCGATTGACCGTCCGGTCCGTACCACATGGCGAGCGAAGCAGTTGCACGCTTGCGTCCGGATAGCACGAGGTTGCATAACTGGTTCTGCATTTCGA
>JAQTXO010000004.1:0-1753 GCA_028688765.1 Acidiphilium sp.
CGCTTGAGTTTCTCCACCTGGGCCGAGATTGTCGCCGGATCGGCGGCGTTGCCTTCGAACAGCTCCACCGCGACCGGCCGGCCCTCACGATCGCACAGCAGACCATAGACGATCTGCGGCCGATCGGGCCGGTGATCCCGGCTATAGCCGTGAATCGATGAACATGACGGCAGGGAATCACAGATGGAGTCGCGCCGCAAGTCCCGTCTATGGACACAATCGTCCAAGAAAAAATTGGCCCCAAGTGACGATTTCCAAGGCTTTCATGTC
Organism: Acidiphilium sp.; assembly: GCA_028688765.1. Lineage (GTDB taxonomy): Bacteria > Pseudomonadota > Alphaproteobacteria > Acetobacterales > Acetobacteraceae > Acidiphilium > Acidiphilium acidophilum. Next base: position 271 of record JAQTXO010000004.1, read on the forward strand.
ATTCTGAAGCGAAAACTTCAGCCTAGAGCTTCCGGGTCCCAAGCCACTTCACCTTCTCCGGGTCGCGGTGATCAAAGAAGCTGCTCGTCTTCTGGTCGAGCGTAGCGATCGCGGCGACGTCGTCGCCATCAAGGGCGAAGTCGAAGATCCCGAAGTTCTCGGCCATGCGCTCCTTGCGCACCGACTTCGGAATGGCGACGATGCCGCGCTGGTTCAGCCAGCGCAGGGCCACCTGCGCGATGCTCTTGCCGTGCTTCCGACCAATCGACTTCAGCACGTCATTGGAGAACAGCCCGTTCTTGCCTTCGGCGAACGGTCCCCATGCTTCCGGCTGGACCTTGTATTCGTCCAGGATCCTCTGCGCGTCCGCCTGCTGGTGGAACGGATGGATCTCGATCTGGTTGACCGCGGGCGTGACTTCATTGTGGAGCACGAAATCCACAAGGCGGTCAGGATAGAAGTTGCTGACGCCGATCGCACGGATTCGCCCCGCACGGTGCAGCTCCTCCATCGCGCGCCATGCCCCGTACACGTCGCCATAGGGCTGATGGATCAGCCAGAGGTCGAGATAGTCGAGTTGCAGCTTGTTGAGCGAGCGTTCGAACGCGGTCTTGGCGCCCTCGTAGCTGGCATCCTCGATCCAGAGCTTGGTGGTGACAAACAGCTCGCGGCGGTCGATGCCGTGATTGCGAATCGCGTTTCCGACCGCTTCCTCGTTTCCGTAGGAGGTCGCAGTGTCGAGGAGCCGATAGCCAACGTCGATCGCGTCGCGGACTCTGCGCTCGCACTCTGCGGGGTCGGGCACCTGGAAAACGCCGAAGCCGAGGCTCGGCATCTCAACGCCATTGTTCAGCGTCACAGTTGGAATCTTGTTCGTCATGGTCAGTCTTTCTGTTGATCGGTCGACGCGCGACATGGGCGGTCTGGCCGACAGCCGGCTCAGTTGCCCTTGCGGAAATCAGTGCCTTCGCTCGCGGCCTGCGCCGCGCTGATCTCCTCGAGCTGCGCCTCCAGTCCCTTGCGGACGATCGTGACCGCATCGCTGCCGAGCAGCAGCCGCTTCGGCAACTTCGGCTTCGCGCACCGTCTCGACGATCAGCCGCGCGGCGCGCGCCGGATCGCCGGGCTGGGTGCCGTCGGTGCGATCGTTCGCCTTGCGACGCGGACCGACCGTGTCGGCATAGTCGTCGATCTCGGTCTTGGCGCCTTTGAGCGAGCGACCGGCGAAATCGGTGCGGAACGCGCCCGGCTCGATCACCATCACGCGCAGACCCAACGATTCCACCTCGGTCTTCAGAGTCAGCGTGATGCCTTCCTGCGCCATCTTCGCGGCAGAGTAGTAGTCCGATCCAGGGTTATAGAATTGCGCGCCGATCGAGGAGAAGTTGATGATCGTGCCCTGCCGCGGCGCGCGCATCGCCGGCAGCACAGCCTTCATCAGCGTGACGGGGCCGAAGACGTGGGTCTCGAACAAGTCGGCAAC
>JAQTXO010000004.1:1763-26630 GCA_028688765.1 Acidiphilium sp.
CTTCTTCCACCGCCGCACGGTAGCCGTAGCCGGCATTGTTAACGAGCACGTCGATGTCCCCGAACCGCGCGGTCGCCTGGGCGACGGCATCACCGATCGAAGCCTTGTCGTTGAGATCGAGCGCAACCGCCAGAGCGCGGCCGGGAAAAGCCTGCTCGAACTGCTTCACCTTGTCGGCGTTGCGCGCGGTCACAACCGCGTTGAAGCCGGCTTCGAGGACGGCGGTGGCCACGCTGTGGCCGAGTCCTGATGAGCATCCAGTAATGAACCATGTATTCATCGCATACTCCTGCTTCCCGAGGAACTGCCTGCGACCGGACGATCGAGCCGCTGCAGCGCTCGTACCTAAATAGACGCTACGCCTGTCGATAATTATGGCCCATAATCCGCATGTTCTGATCACTTGGGCTAATAAATGCCGACGGAGAACTTCAACGTATTGGCAGCCTTCGTGGTCGTGGCCAAGGAACTGAGCTTCACCCGAGCCGCGGCCAAGCTGGGCGTTTCGCAGTCAGCGCTCAGCCAGACGATCCGGGGGCTTGAAGAGCAGCTCGGGCTGCGGCTGCTCACCCGGACGACGCGCAGCGTGGCGCCGACCGAGGCGGGACGCCGGCTGCTCGACACGCTCGCGCCGCGCTTCGATGAGATCGTGCAGGAGCTTGGCGAGCTGAGTCGGCTCCGCGACAAGCCCGCCGGCACGATCCGTATCAACGCCGGTGAGCACCCGGCCGTATTCGTGCTTCAGCCGGCGCTACGCCGCTTGCTTCTCGACAACCCCGACATTCGCGTGGAGATCGTCGTCGACTACGGGCTGACCGACATCGTCGCGCAAGGCTACGACGCCGGGGTGCGGCTGGGCGAGCAGATCGCCAAGGACATGATCGCCGTCCGCATCGGGCCGGATATGCGCATGGCGGTCGTCGGCTCCCCTGACTATTTTGCTCGACATCCCATACCGCTCACGCCCCAGGACCTCACGGCGCACAATTGTATCGGCATCCGCCTGCCGACCTATGGCGGCATTTTCCCCTGGGATCTGGAGAAGGACAGCCATGAGGTGAAGGTCCGCATCGAAGGCCAACTGGTCTTCAACAATCTCAGCCTGCGACTCAATTCCGCGCTCGACGGGGTGGGGCTTGCCTATTTGCCCGAAGATCAGGTGCTGACGCATGTCGCGGAAGGGCGGCTCGTGCGCGTGCTGGAGGATTGGTGCGGCCCCTTCCCAGGCTACCATCTCTATTACCCCAGCCGCCGTCACGCCTCGCCGGCCTTCGCGCTGCTCGTGGACACGCTGCGCTATCGCGGCTGACCGCGTCCTTTCGGCGATTGGCCCTCTTTCAGCGACCGCCCTGAAAGCGATGTCGACGGAGAAGGAGAAGCGGGAGAATTCCCGGCCCGGTGGGGCGAAGCTGGGGCATGCGCCGCACAATCGGCAGTTGGCCGACGATCCCAACGAGTTTCGTGACCATGTGCCGGGGATTTGCGAGCAGTGCGGCGGGGCGTTTTCGTTGGACGCCGCGATGGAGTTGATCGGCGAATACGACGAGATCGAAATCCCGCCTGTCAAACCGTATGTCATCCGCCACCGTCGCTTCGCTTGCCGCTGCGCGCATCGCGGTTCGCAAGCGAAGGCGCTGGCGCCCGCAATCGCGACGACGACGCTGTTCGGGCCGCGCAATGCGTCTGTGCTCACTGGCTTGTTCGACGAAGAGCGCCGACCCGCAGTACGTCGATGGGTTGTGATCGCCGATACGATCTCGCCAGCATGATCCCACGGCTCGGATACGCCGTCGTCCACGCCCCGCCACTGCATACAGACTGCTGAAACTGGCGGAGGTTTATGGGTAAGCAGGTAGGGCTTTGGTAATTCCGGCCTGCGCCGTTTAGCCGCCGGTGCGTCGGCGGGCCGAGTCCATGATCGCGCGCATCCGCCGGATCGATTCCGCCAGCCCGATGAACACGGCCTCACCCACCAGGAAATGCCCGATATTCAACTCCCGCACCTGCGGAATCGCCGCCACCGGCCCGACAGTCCCGAAACTCAGCCCATGCCCGGCATGAACCTCCAGCCCCAGCCCATCCGCCAGCCGCGCCGCCTCGATCAACCGCGCCAGCTCGCCCTCTTTGCCCTCGGCATAGGCCCCGGTATGCAACTCCACCACCGGCGCCCCCAGCGCCACCGCCGCCCGAACCTGCCGCTCATCCGGGTCGATGAACAGCGACACCCGGATTCCGGCATCCCGCAACCGGGCGATCCGCGGCCCCAGCACCCCGGCGTTTCCCGCCACATCCAGCCCGCCCTCGGTCGTGACCTCCTCGCGCCGCTCCGGCACCAGGCACGACGCGTGAGGCCGCAGCCGCTCGGCAATCCCCACCATCTCCTCGGTCGCCGCCATCTCCATGTTCAACGGCACCGGCAAACCCCGCGCCCGCTCGATATCCCCATCCCGCACATGGCGCCGGTCCTCGCGCAGATGCAGCGTGATCCCGTCCGCCCCCGCCTCGATCGCAAGATGCGCCGCCCGGATCGGATCGGGATAATCCGCCCCCCGCGCATTGCGCAGCGTCGCCACGTGATCGAGATTGACCCCCAGCCGCTGACGCATCACGCCCGCCGCCCCGCAATCGCACTTGCCAGCCGCAACGCCGCCATCAGGCTCGTCGGGCGGGCAATCCCCTGGCCCGCAATATCGAACGCGGTGCCGTGGTCGGGTGAAGTCCGAATAATCGGCAGGCCGAGAGTCACATTCACGCCAGTCTCCATATCGAGTGTCTTGAGCGGGATCAGAGCCTGATCATGATACATGCAAATCGCCGCATCGTAACCCTGCCGCGCCGGTGCCGTGAACATGGTATCCGGCGGCAGCGGCCCGAAAGCTGCAATCCCCTCCGCCCGCAGCACCTCGATCGCGGGAGCAATGATCCGCGTCTCCTCATCGCCCATCGCACCCGCTTCCCCGGCATGAGGGTTGAGCCCGGCCACCGCCAGCCGCGGCGCGGCAATCCCGAAATCCTGCATCAGTGCCGCATGGGTCACCCTTGCCGCCAGCACGATCGCCTCGGTGGTCAAACTCTCCAGCGCCCGCCGCAACGACACATGCACCGTCACCGGCACCACCCGCAGGCTCGGCCCCGCCAGCATCATGACCGGATGCGAAACCCCGGTCAGCTGGCCGATGAACTCGGTATGACCCGGATGCGCGAACCCCGCCTGATACAAAACCGATTTCGCAATCGGATTGGTCACCACCGCCCCCGCCGACCCGCCAAAGGCGAATTGCACCGCCCGTTCGATCGAAGCGATCACCGCCCCCGCATTGGCCGGATCGGGCCGCCCCGCCACCGCCGGAACCGCGAGCGCGACCGGCAGCACCGGCAAGCCCCGCCCGAACGCCGCAACCGCCCCCGAAGGATGCTCGATCGCCTCGACCGGCACACCGAACCCGCCCGCCCAGCGCAGATCCGCGATCAGAAAAAACGGCGCGACCACCTGCCCCTGCCGCGCCCCCAGCCAAGTGGCTGCCGCAATCTCCCCGCCGATCCCGGCAGGGTCGCCCATGGTCAAGGCGAGCGGCAGACTCATGCCTGGTGCTTCGCCCCCTCGCGTTCCAGCACCACCTGCTGCCGATCGAGCCGGTACGCCTTGGTGAACAGCGCCTCCAGCGCGGTGCGGTCCTTCACCGGGTACCACACCCGGTCGAGCGACAGGGTCTGATCCAGATGCAGCGTATGCCCCTTCATCGTCGCGGTCTGCACGAAGCGCCCCGCCGAGGTGCTCACCGTCCCGCTCTCCGGCGTCGCCAGCACCTTGTACCCGTCGGGCAAGGTCAGGCTGGTCACGAAATGCATCGTCCCGATCTCGCGCTTCACCGGATAGCGCTTGCTCGGCGTCGCATTGCTCGCAAGATAATGCCCAACCGGGGTGAAGCCGAATCCCTTGTGAACCCGCAGCACCACGATGTGACCGGCATTGTAATACCCCGGCGCCTGCCACTGATCGGTCACCTTGAACGGCTGCGCCAGATCGTCCGGATGCGGCGCGCTGAACTGCCCCGACCCCACCAGCCCCTCGCCCGAAAGCACCTGCTTGACCACATGCCCGTCATCCGCCTTCGGCAACTGATCGAGCAGATCGCGCATCATCCAGTCGGTATAGCCGGTGGCATGGATCGTGCCATGCCCGTGCAGCCCCCCCTTCGCCCCGATCGTCTCGACGGTATCCTGCACATACGAAGCCGGGCCCGAGGGTGTGCGCGAAACCGTCGAGTGGTCCGAGGCCAGGATCACCGGCTTGTCGACATCCCCGGCCGGCAATTCGCCCGGTGTCGCAAACCCCGAGGTCGGGTCGAGGAACAGATGATATTTCGGGACATAAACGATCACATGGTCGATGATCCCGAGATTGACCCGATGGGTCAGTTGGTAATCCGCACTCCCGCCATCGATCAGCGCCGGCACCGCATGGATACCCTTGGCCTTGAGCAACGCGACCAGCAGCGTCTCGGACGCCTTGCAATCGCCATAGCGTCGGGTCAGCGTATGCCCCGCCGAAGCCGGAATCCACCCCGACAACCCCGGCTCGATCCCGACCCAGCGGATCCGCGTGGTGGTCCAGTCATACAGCGCATCCATCGCGGCCCGCCCGGTCTTGGTCCCGGCGATCTCATCGGCGAGTTTCTTCACATCCGGCGTCACCTTTGTCTTGGCCTTGGCCCGCGCCCAATAGGCATCGCCCAGCGCCGGCCAGTCGGGAAACGTCGTGGCCACGAACATCGGCTCGAACTGCCCGGCACTCACCGCATCCCCCGGCACCGCATGATAGGGCGGGTCGATCAGCGTCGCGGTGATCACCTGGGTCTTGCCATCGACCGTGCGGGTCATCCTGTAGCCACCCCGGACCGAGGTGAACAATTTCAGGCTCGCCGGTGCCCGCACCTGCACCTGCTCATGCCCGGTCAACTGATCCGGCGGCACCGCATCGATCCCCGAAAACGCGTTGGGAAAATAGGGCTGGAACCGGTGCATCGTGTAGGTGATGTCGAGCTTGCTGCCCCGCTCGACATGGGGAAACTCGATACTGACGATCTTGGCGTCGCTGAAGGTCGGCGCATCCACCGCCGAGGGCGCGGTCTGGGTGTGCACATCCTTTTTGGTGACGGCATAGATCTTGCCATCCGGCGCGATCGTCTTCGCCGAAACCAGATGGAAATGCTCCATCGCGGTCGCCACCACCTCCTGGATCTGCCCGTCGCTCTGCACCCCGTTCTTGGTCAGCGGCTCGATGATCTTGTGGACCGTGCGGGTATAGGTCCCGTTTGCCGCGAGATCGAACGTGTCGCTGTAGGATACCACCTTGAACGGCGCGCCCGCTCCCGGATTACTGGTGGGGGCCGGTGCGGTGGCGGCGTGGGCCACCCCGGCGGCACAGGCCGCCAGAACCCAGGGTGAAGCGGTGCGGAACAGACGCGAAGATGCCATTATCGACTCCGTGAACGATCAGATGCCAGCGGTCACATGGGGAGGTGCGAGGTTTTGACTGCCCCCGCAAGGCAAACTTACCGTGATCACCCGGTCCGCCAATCCTCCACCGCGATCCGCTTCATGTCGAACCGCTCGGTCGTGGTCGCGTACCAGCCGCCGCCATGCATCCGGCCGATCAGGTCGAGCTTCGGGGTATCGATATGGCACCGCCCGGCATCCAGCACCGAATCGTCGCGCACATGCATCGCCAGCACCTCGCCGATCACCATGGCCCGGTCCGGCCCGAACTCCATGACCGAATGGAGCCTGCACTCCATCGCGACCGGACTTTCGGCGATCCGTGGCGGGCGGATCTTGGTCGAGGGCAGGGTGGTCAGCCCGGCCTCGGCCAACTCATCCACCTCCGGCCCGAACTCGATGGCGGTGACATTCATCGCCTCGGCGTTCCGCTGCCCGACCAGATTGACCACGAACTCCCCGGTCGCGCGGATATTCTCGCCGGTATCCTTCGCATCCCCCGGCTTGCGTGCCCCGATCCCGATGCACAGGATCGGCGGCCCGGCCCCGAACACGTTGAAAAACGAGAACGGCGCGGCATTCAGCCGCCCCGCCGGGTTGATCGTGACCACCCAGGCGATCGGCCGGGGCACCACGGTCGAGGCGAGCAGCTTGTACTGGTCGAGCGGCGGCAGCGATGTGAAATCGAAAAGCATGGCCCATCATCGCGTCTCGCGCCCCGCCTGTCCATCGTCCGCGTCAATTAACCCGGCGTTCACCGCGTCCCGCTATGCTGCGCCGATGAGCCAGCTCCTCGCCGCCCCACTCCGACCCGACCCGACCATGGACGCGCTGAGGGCCCAGTCCCTCTTCGAAGCCGGGGATCATCGGGGCGCCATCCGCGCGGCGGATGCTGTGCTGCGCGCCGACCCCGACGATCTGGTCGCCCGCATGACCCGCGCCGCCGCCCTCAATGCGCTCTGCCGGTTCAGCGAAGCGGCGTCCGACCTTGCTGTGGTGGTCGCGGCCCGGCCCGGTCGCGCCGGTCTGCTGATCGGCCTCGGCACCGCCCAGGCCGAAGCGGGCAACGCCCGCGACGCCATCGCCACCCTCACCGCCGCCATCGCCGCCGATCCCGCCAGCGCGGATGCCGCCGCCGCCCTCGGCGCGGTCTGCGCCCGCACCGGCAATACCGCCGCCGCGATCACCGCCTGCCGCTATGCGCTCTCGCTCGATCCGGGGCAGATCGCGGCGCATCAGAACCTTGCCGCCCTTCTGCCGCCCGACGACCCAGCGACCCTGCGGCACCGCGATGCCGCCTATCGCCTTCGCCCGATCATCACCATCCCCGGCCCGCCCGCCGCGCCGGTGATCCTGGTTCTGACCTGCGCCGCTGCCGCCAATATCCCGCTCGATCATCTGCTGCCCCGCCGCCACGCCACCCAGATCCGCTGGTTCATCGACTATGCGGCACCGAACCAGATCCCCCCGCCTCACGATTTCATCCTCACCGCGATCGGCGATCCCGACCTGATGCCGCCGCTCGCCCCCTCGGTCCGCCACCTGCTCGACACCACCAATCGTCCGGTGCTCAATCACCCGGACCGGATTGGCCTCACCGGTCGCGCCAACCTGCCGGCCCTGCTCGCCGGCATCCCGGACATCGTGGTGCCCCCGGTCAGCCGGGTCGCCCGGAAGGCGGAGGGAGAAGATAGCCAAGGGGAGGGAGGGTGGCGACGCGGCCATCGGCTTCCGGTCATCGTCCGCCCGGCGGGATCGCATGGCGGCACGGATCTGGTCCTCGCCGAAACCGAACCCGCCGCCGATCGCGCGATCGGCCGCGCGCCGTATTCCTACGTCACCGACTTCATCGACTACCGCTCGCCCGCCGACCGGTTCTACCGGAAATATCGCGCGATCTTCGTGGATCGCATCGCCTACCCCTATCATCTCGCCATCGCGCCCCATTGGCTGGTCCATTACTGGACCGCCGGGATGGAACACGATGCGGCACGCCGCGCCGAGGAAGCGGCCTTCCTCGCCGATCCCACCGGCGCGCTCGGGTCGCGCGCCATGGCCTGCCTCGGTGAAATCGCGGCACGGCTCGACCTCGATTACGGCGGCATCGATTTTTCCATCCTGCCGGACGGGCGGCTGCTGGTGTTCGAGGTCAATGCGACGATGCTTGTCCACCCCGAAACCGATCCGCTCTTCGCCTATAAAAATCCTGCGGTCGCCGCGATCCAGTCCGCCGTCGCGCGGATGCTGGACCGGTTCAGGGCGTGAGGTGGGCCGCAATCCGGTCCGCGAGTTGGCCGAGCGCCACGCTCATCGCCTGCGCTTCCCCGGCGGGCGTGGCACCGGATGGCACCCTGATCGTCGCGCGCCCCTGGCCGATGCTGCGATGATGATGCCGCGACATGATCCGCCACCCGGCATCGAGTTCCACGAGGCCGGAGCCGGGCAGGAACCGCGTCACGTTCACACTCACCATCCGCTCGCCGCCCTGGGGGGCAGGATCGCCGGGGCGTAGCACGGTGGTGTCGGGCAGGCGTTGGGCGAGGTCCGCAGCCAGCACCGATTGAGCTTGGCCGCCGAGCGGGGCGACCCAGCGGGCATGATCGGCCACCGCCATGGTCGATGGGCCGGTCGCGCTGGTGAGGTAGAGCCGGTCGATCGCGGCGGGCATCCGTACCCGGGCGATGCCGAGCGGCGGGCTCACTGTCGCGGCGGTCGGGCCGGGTATCGGGGCGAGCGTGAGGTAGGTGGTTTTCGGCGCCGCGCATCCGGCCAGCAGCGCGAGCATCACGAAACCGGCGGCGGTGTGTTTCATCGATCAGCGTCCCTTGCCGAATATGATCGCATTGGGGTGGCCCGACAGGTAATCGGTCAGTTCGCGTAGCGAGCGGGCGGCGCGGGTCAGTTCATACAGAGCGCGTGGCAACGACTCCGATTCCGGTGCGTTGGCCGCCGTGCCCTGCTGCGCGACCAGCCCATGGACCGAGCGCAGCGCCGCATCCGCGGCATGCATGCTCTGCCGCAGGCTGGCGAGGAGTTGCGGCAGTTGCGCGCTGGTGGTGCGGGTGATCGCATCGACATGGGTGATCGTGCGGTCCAGCCGCTCCAGCGTCCGCTTTGTGCGCGGCGAACGGCTGACCGCGGCGATCCGGCTGGTCGCGTCATGCACATTCGCCAGAATCTCGCTGACCTGCGCCATGATCGCCTTGACCGAGGTTGCGGTGGTCGAGGGGATTTCCGGCACCGTCCCGGTGCCGAGGGTTGCGGCGGGGGCGTGCTTGACCAGATCGAGCGCGATCGTCTGCGCGCCGATCACCGGCGTGGCACGGTCCATCCGCGCGCGCAGGCCCTGGCCGATCAGAGTGCTGAGCATCGCGTTCATCTGCGGCGCGGGATCGGCGAGGTGCCAGCGATGCGGCGCGGCGAGCGGCACGTCGTGCGGTTCGAGGGCGAGATCGACCCGGGTGACGAGTTTTCCGGCATCGGGGTCGAAGCGCATCGCGACCTTGGTGACCACCCCGGCATCCGCCCCTTCGAGCGTCACCTTTGCGCCGGATTTCAGCCCGTGCGGCCCACCCGCGAGTATCACCCGATACGGCACCGCGTGCGGCCCCGGCGCGGACAGCGCTGCCGCGCGACCCGAATAAAGGTGATAGATCGTGCCCTTGTCCGGATGACCGCCGCCCGGCGGGGTCTCAACCCCGATCGCACCCGAGACCAGCGCGGGGATCGACTGCAATTCCAGCTTCGGTCCGGCGCCGCCGGTACTCACGCTCACGCCGCCGGCATTCCAGAACCGGCTGCGCGTGGAGACCAGATTTTCATGGGCGCGCTGGATGAAGGCCGAAATGTCGAAGTGCCGCCCGTCCGGCCGCATCGCGACATCGACGACCTGGCCGATCTTGAAATGGTTGAAATAGATCCCGGCCCCGCGCGACAGGTTGCCGGGGTGCGCCGCGACGATCCGCAGCATTTCGCCCTTTGCCCCGCTGTGCAGCACCGGCGCGTGGGTCAGGCCGGTGAAGTGCCGGGCAAGCTTTCCGGCATGGGGCTCGACGCCGATGTAAGGCCCGGCGATGATGGTTTTCAGCGAGGCGAGATTGCCGAAACTGACCTTGCGCCCCGCGATCCAGAAGCTGGTGCCGCGACCGAGATGGCCCTTCATGTCTCCCATGAAGCGCATCGTGACCTTCATGGTGTTCAAGGTTTTGGTCAGCCGCACGGCATCCACATGCCCGACCGTGACGCCCCGGTACTTCACCGCGGTCGATCCCGGTTTCAAACCGCCCGAGGTCGGGAAGTCCACGGTCACTTCCGGCCCGCGCTTGGCCACCGCTTCCAGTCCCAGCCAGATCACGATGCCGGCCGCCGCCACCGGCACCGCCCAGATCATGCCGGGCCAGCGGGTGCCGCGAAAACGCGCCTTGGGGGGTTCGGGAGATTTATCCGCCATTTCGCCCCATCATTTATGTCCCTCGTGGGCGGCAATCCAGATATGGCGTGGATCGAGCACCCGGGCCGCCATCATGGTCAGCACCACCACGCCGAGAAAGGCCGGCATCCCGTCCGCCACCTGCACGCTCAGCAGGCCGGGCAGCCGCATCAGCGGGAGGAACACGGCGACGGTATAGACATCGATATGCGACCACCGGCCGGCCCCGACGATGATGCGGTAAAGCTTGCCCTTCAGCCGCAACCGGCTGGTCGAATGCTGGTAGGAGGACAGGATGAGCCAGGAGATGCCGAACAGCTTGAACAGCGGTATCCCGACGCTCGCGATGAAAATCACCAGCGCCAGCGGCCAGAGATGCGCCTGGAGCAACTGCATGATGCCGGTGATGATCGAATGGGCATGGGCCTTGCCCGCCTCGATATCGACCTCCATCGGAAACAGATAGGCGATCGGGTAGAAGATGAATCCGGCCAGGGTGAAGGCGAAGGCGCGCATCGTGGCATAGGGGCGCTGCCGCCACAGATGCGCGTTGCAGCGCGGGCAGTGGCCGCCTTCATCGGCGAGCGGCGCGATATGGTCGCAGGCGCCGCAGGCGACCGAAGGACCGTCCATTTCCGAGGCGTCCGGCCCGATCATCCGCCAGATCGCGCGGCGTTCCAGCGTGGCACGGGTGATCATGGTCATGAAGGCGGCGGCGAGCACGCACCAGCCGCCCGGCCCGATATGCACCGGCAGGAACGGCTCGACCCGCGAATAGCCGATGACGCAGCCGATCAGGAAGACATCGAGCGTCGCCCATTCATCGAGCCGTTCGGTGATCCGGAAGGCGGGGCCGAGCCAGTGTGCCCGCCGCCCGAGGCGCAGCATCAGCAGCACGGCGGTCAGCAGCCCGAACCGCAGGATCGGCACCGCGATGAGTTCCGCGCCGATGACGATCGCCATCAGCGGCCAGCCCTGCGACCAGATGCCCGCGACACCATCCCCCACGGTGCTCTGATTGATGGCCCCGAGGATCGAGACCTGCATCAGCGGCAGCACGATCGCCGGGATCAGCAGCACCATCATGGTGATCGAGCAGGCCAGCGCGGCATCGATGCTGCGGCCGCTGGTCCGTTCCAGCCCGGCATCGCAGCGCCGGCAATGGATCACGCCGCGCCCGGACTGCTCCGGCAGGCGCTGCACCAGCCCGCACCACGAGCACCCGATCACCCCGTGCGGCGGGTCGATGACGGCATCCGGGGTGCCGGTGATCAGCGAGGTCAGGGTCATCGGCGGCGCGCGCTCATGACCCCCAGATAGGAGCCGGGCAGGCGATCCGGCCATCACGTCATCGTGACAGTCCGCTTCAGCGCCGTACCCGGGCGAGTGCGAGGCCGAGTCCTGCGCCGGCGAGCACGCCGCCGCTGAGCCGGTTGGCCCACCGCCCGGACAGGCGCAGCCGCAACCGGTGCGCGGCGAGGCACCAGAGCGAATCGATCACCAGCGCGATCGCCAGAGCGGTGAGCGCGAGCACCAGCATCTGATGCGCGACGCCGCTGCCGGTAATGAACTGCGGCAGCAGCGCGCCGTAGAACATCAGGGTTTTCGGATTGGTGAGCGAGACCAGGACGGCCCGCCCGAGAATTGTCCGCCGCGTCGATCGTGTCGCGGCGGCCGCGCCGGGGACCAGCGGCGGCGCGAACCAGGCGCGGAGGCCGAGATAGATCAGGTAGGCCGCGCCGATCCAGCGGACCCAGGCAAACCATGCCCCGAGCCCGGCCAGCAGGGTGGACAGGCCGAGGCCGGTGAGGGCGAGTTGCACCGCCATCGCCGCGGTCGTGCCGGCGACGGTGAGCAGGCCGTAGCCGATGCCGTAGCGGATGCTGTTCGCGACGATCAGCCCGACATTCGGACCGGGCAGCAGCATCAGCAGCGTCACGGTCGCCACGAAGCCGAAATACAGATGCGGATCGGGCATGAAATCTCCTCGTGCAGCGGCACGATCCGGTCCGCCGAAACAGCCGGGTCAGGGCGGTGCCGTGCCATGGTGATACGGTTCATCCGGCGTGACCATACGGGGATCACCGTAGCGGAACCGGGCAGGATGCGATCACGAAATCCGGAGAAATTCCGCTTGCGTTCCTATTGCAGCCCGCTACTCTATGCCTGGCTGACGCACAAAAACAACATGGATGGGGCTCATGATGATTTCTCGACGACTGGCGCTGCGCACCAGTGCCGCCACTGCCGTCCTTGCCACCGCCGGGCTCAACGTCGCGTTCGCGGCGGACAAGGTCTACCGGATCGGCATCACCCTGCCGCTGACCGGCGCGGATGCCGAAGCCGCGCATCTGATCCTGAACGGGGCGTTGCTCGCGATCAAACTGGCCAATGCCAGCGGCGAACTCAAGGGCATCACGCTGGAGCCCATGGTGTTGAACAACGCGACCGCGACCGCCGGCCAGTACGACCCTGCCCAGGCCGCGACCAATGCGCGCAAGCTGGTGGGCGACAAGAAGGTGCTCGCCAATGTCGGCCCCGAGATGAGCGGATCGGGCAAGGCGATGGCCCCGATTCTGTCGATGGGCATGTTGGCGACGATCACGCCGAGTTCCACCGCGCCCGACATCACCAGCGCCCAGTTTGCCGGCGAGTTCGATCCCGGCGGCAAGCCGATCTATTTCCGGACCGTCCCGACCGACGCCTATCAGGGGCCGAACATGGCGAATTTCTACGCCGAGACCCTCAAGACCCCGAGTGTGTACGTTCTCGACGACAGTGGGGCTTACGGCGTCGGGCTCGCTGATGCCTTCGAGGCGCAGGCAAAGAAAAAAGGCATCAAGGTGCTCGGGCGCGACCGGCTCGACCCGAAAGCGGCGGATTATTCGGCGGTGCTGACCAAGATCAAGGCGACCGGCACCTCCTCGCTTTACTACGGCGGGACGATGCAGGCGGCGGTGAAGCTGGTGAAGCAATCCTACCAGATCGTGCCGAAGATCATCAAAGGCGGCGGCGACGGGATTTTGAGTCCCGAAATGATGACCGCAGCCGGGTTTCCCGCCGCCGAGGGCTGGTACGCGACCAACGCCTCGCCGCATGTGGTCGACGATCCAAAACTGGCGAGCTGGGTCGCGCTCTACAGCAAGACCTATAATCTCCAGCCGGACGATTATGCGATCACCTCGTATGATGCCGCTCTGGTGGCGATCGCGGGGATCAAGGCGGTGCAGGCGAGCGGCAAGCCCCTGACTTCCGCCAATGTGCGCGACGCGATCCAGACCGTGCATGTCAACGGGCTGCAGGGGCCGATCTCGTTCGACAAATACGGCGATCTCGCAACCCGGGTGGTCGCGGTGTTCCAGTTCAAGCAGAACAAATCGGCGCCCCTGGCCGATCTGAACAAGCAATCGGTCTATATCGGAGTGGCGCCGCAGAGCTAGGCCGGATCATGACCGGGGCTGCGATTTTTTTCCAGCAGATCATCAACGGTGTCAGCCTCGGGGCGGTGTATGCGCTGCTCGCCCTGGGGTTCACCCTGGTGTACGGCATTCTCGAACTGATCAATTTCGCGCATTTCAGCGTGTTCATGGTCGGCGCGTTCATCGCCCTCGTGGTGCTGCAACTGTTCGGGTTGCAGGGCCAGTCGGTGATCCTGCATGGCGCGGCGCTGGTGATCACGCTGCTGGTGGCGCTGGCGATCACCATGGTGCTGTCCGGAGCGCTGGGGGTCGCGATCGAGCGCTTCACGTTGCGGCCGATGCGCAATGTGAAGGGGCCGATGGCGATGATCACCACCATCGGCGTCTCCTACATCCTGTTCAATCTCGTGCTGCTCGCCACCAACGCGCAGGCGCTGAACTACCCCGACCCGATGCCGGAAGTGGCGTACCATGTCGGCGGCGTGGTGATCCGGCTCAAGGAAATCCTGATCTGGATTGTCGCGGCGGTGCTGATGGTCGGGCTCAACCTGTTCGTCAAACGCACGAAAATCGGCAAGGCGATGCGCGCGGTGGCGCAGGATGCCGAGGCAGCGCGCATGATGGGGGTGGATGTCGACCGGGTGGTGATGATCGCGTTTTTCGCAGGCTCGGCGCTGGCCGGGGCGGCGGGGATGATTTTCGGCCTCTATTACAATTTCACCCAGTACAGCATCGGCTACACAGCCGGGCTGCGCGCCTTCACCGCCGCCGTGCTGGGGGGGATCGGCAACGTGCCGGGGGCGATGCTCGGCGGCATCGTGATCGGGCTGATCGAGACGCTCGGCAGCCAGTATATCGCGGCACGATGGGCGGATGTGATCATTTTCTCGATCCTGATCGGCACACTGGTGTTCCGCCCGGCCGGGCTGCTCGGCATGCTGGCGCCGAACCGCTCATGAAACGCCTCGGGCTCCGGCGGCTGGCCGATCTGCCGCCGCGCACCCGGCAGGCGCTGTTCGGGGCGCTGCTGATCGTGCTGCTCGCCTTCCCGTTTCTCGATACCGGGCAGGCGAATATCGATATCGCGGCGAATTGCTGCGCCTATGCCGCGCTCGCTCTGGGGCTGAACATCGTGGTCGGGTTCACCGGGCTGCTCGATCTCGGCTATGCCGCGTTCTTCGCGATCGGGGCTTATGCCTACGGCATATTGAACTCCTACCAGCTTCATCCGCCCTGGAGTGCCGCGTGGCAGCAGCTCGCCGCGATCGGGTTCGTGACCAAGCTTGGCGTGGGGGCGGCGGCGACGGTGCATTTCATCGTGCCGTTCTGGGTGATGCTGCCGGTCTCCGCCGTCATCGCCGCCGGGTTCGGTGTCGCGTTCGGTGCGCCGACGCTGCGGCTGAAGGGCGATTACCTTGCCATCGTCACGCTCGGCTTCGGCGAGATCGTGCCGATCGTGGCGCGGAACTGGACCTGGCTGACCAATGGCGCGGAAGGGCTCAACGGGGTCGGCCCGCCATCGGTGCTCGGCCACAGTTTCGGCATTGATTCCACACCCTATTACTATGTCGGTCTCGCGCTGGTGCTGTTCCTGCTGTTCGTCAGCCTGCGGCTGAAACCCTCGCGGATCGGACGGGCATGGATGGCGGTGCGCGAGGACGAGATCGCCGCCTCCGCCATGGGAATTCATACCACGCGACTGAAACTGCTCGCTTTCGCGATGGGGGCGGGGTTCGCGGGCATGACCGGCACATTCTATATCGCGAAACTCCAGACCGCGACGCCGGATATGTTCGATCTGCCGGTGTCGATCATGGTGCTGGTGATGATCGTGCTCGGCGGCCTCGGCAGCGTGTGGGGGGCGATCATCGGCGCGGTGCTGCTGCAGTTGCTGCAGGCGTGGTTTCTGCCGGAACTCAGCGTTGTCGTGCAGTCGCTCGGCACTGCGCTGCGCTCGCCGTTTTTATCCAATCTGCAGCTCACCTCGGCCTCCGAGCTGATATTCGGGATCATTCTGGTCACCATGATGCTCTACCGGCGGGAGGGGTTGGTGCCGGCCACGCGCAACGAGGTGAAACTCTCCTTCGCCCAGCAGGATGCCGCGGTCTCGCGCGGGTCGGCCCCCGCCGTGGCGCGGCTGAGCGCGGCGGCGGCGAAGGCTGCCATTGCCGGGCCACCGGCGGCACTCGCGGTGCGCGACCTCACGGTGCGGTTCGGCGGGCTGGTCGCGCTCAAATCGGTCTCGCTCGATGTTCCGGCGGGCGGGGTGGTCGCGGTAATCGGACCGAACGGGTCGGGTAAATCGACCCTGTTCAACAGCATTACCGGGCTGGTCACGCCGTCGGGCGGGTCGGTCGAATTCGCCGGTCAGGAACTGCTCGGTCGGCGGCCCGACCAGATTTTGCGATATGGCGTCGCCCGCACCTTCCAGAATATCCGCCTGTTTCCCAACCTCACGGTGATGGAAAACGTGCTGATCGGCCAGCACAGCCACCTCGCCGCCGGGCCGGCGAGCATCGTGCTCGGCCTGCCGCATGTCCGCGCCGAGGAGCGCGAGGCCCGCGAATTCGTGCTCGAACTGCTCGGCCTGTTCGGCAACCGGCTGATCCCGCGGATCGATCAGGGGGTGGCGCAATTGTCCTACGCCAACCGCCGCCGGGTCGAGATCGCGCGGGCGCTCGCCGCCCGCCCGCGTCTGCTGATGCTCGATGAGCCGACCGCCGGAATGAACCCGGCAGAGAGTCTCGAACTCGCCGAACAGATCGCGGGATTTCGCAAACTCGGCCTGACCGTGCTGCTGGTGGAGCACAAGCTCGATGTGGTGACCCGCCTTGCCGATAATGTGGTGGTGCTCGATTACGGCGAGAAACTCGCCGAAGGCCCCGCCGATGAGGTTCGGCGCAACGAGGCGGTGATCGAAGCCTATATCGGGCGGGGCACGGTCCATGCGTGACGAGACCCCGCTGCTCGAATTCGACGCGGTGCACACGCATTACGGCGATCTGCACGTGCTCAAGGGTGTGGATTACACGATGGGCCGCAACGATATCATCGTGCTGCTCGGCGGCAACGCCTCGGGCAAATCGACCACGATGAAAACGATCATGGGCACGGTCACGCCGACCTCGGGGACGGTACGGTTTCGCGGCGAGGTCATCAACCGGCTCAGCACGGCCGAACGGGTGAAGCGCGGCATCGCCCCGGTGCTCGAAGCGCGGCGGTTGTTTCCGCGCATGACCGTGTTCGAGAATCTGGAAATGGGTGCCTATACCCGCAAACGCGATGCGAGCTTCAACGGCGATCTCGAACGGGTGTATGAGTTGTTCCCCCGGGTAAAGGAACGCCGGACCCAGCTTGCCGGCACGCTTTCGGGCGGCGAGCAGCAGATGGTCGCGATCGGCCGGGCGTTGATGGCCCGCCCGGTGCTGATCTGCATGGATGAACCCTCGATGGGCCTGTCGCCGCGCTTCGTGGAAATCGTGTTCGGCATCATCCAGACGATCAACCGCCAGGGCGTCGCCATTTTCATGGTCGAGCAGAATGCCAATATGGCGCTGCAGATCGCCACGCGGGGTTATGTGCTGCAAACCGGGCAGGTCGTGCTTGCCGGACCGGCAGCGGAACTCGCGGCGAACCCGGCGATCCGCGAGGCCTATCTCGGCGAATTGCAGGTCGAGGTCTGAGCCGGGAGAGATTAACCGCTTTTACATTGCAGAGCAGGTCGCGGATCGCCACCTGAGAGCGATGAGCGCATCCGGTCACCCTGTCGGTCTGTTCGATCCCGGAGTCTACCGGTCGTGACCCGCCGGGGCCGGATCAGTCTGATTGCTACGGCGGTGCCGGTCGTCATCATCGCGCTGCTCGTGATTTTCTGGAACTGGGACTGGTTCATCCCCATCGTGGACTCCCGCGCCTCCGCGTCGCTCGGACACAAGGTGACGATCAAGCACCTTCATGTGTCGCTCGGGCGGGTCACGACCGTCCGGGCCGATGATGTCGTGGTGGCCAACCCTGCCCATTTCCCGAAAGCGGCGCCGCTGGCATCGATCCACCGGCTGACCGTCAGCCTCAACATCATCGACTACATCTTTCACGGTCGAACCGTGATCCCGGCGATCGACCTGGACGGGCCGGTGATCGACGCGGTGGCGACGCCGCAGAAACAGACGAATTACGCATTCAAACCGACCAAGCCCGCCGCCAAACCCGCGCCCCCGCCCCAGATCGGCGCCCTGACCATCGAGGATGGCAAGGTCCATTTCGTCGATCCGGCGCTCAAGGCGGATGTTCATCTCGCGGTGCATACCGAGGCGGCCACCGGCATCGTCGCCGCGCAGCACCAGCCGAGCCAGATCGCGGCGACCGCCAAAGGCACGTACAATCACCAGCCGATCACCGGCACACTCACCGCCGGGGCGCTGCTCAATCTTCGCAACACCACCGCGCCCTATCCGGTCGATCTCGCGCTGGCCAATGGCGCCACTCATGTCACTCTGGTCGGCACGGTGCAGAACCCGCTGCATTTCGCCGGAGCCAATCTGCGTCTGACCCTCGCCGGGGCCAGTATGGCCGATCTTTACGCCCTCACCGGAATTCCGATCCCCGCGACACCGCAATACCGGATCACCGGCAACCTCGCCTACGCGAAAGGCGATATCGACTTCACCGATTTCCACGGCGTGGTCGGCGACAGCGACCTCGAGGGCAACATCCGCGAAAATCCCGGCGCGGTGCTGAGCGATGGCAAGGCGAAACCGGTCGTCCATATGGATCTCACCTCGCACCACGTCGATCTCAACGATCTCGGCGGGTTCATTGCGACCAAACCGGGGGGAAAGCATGAGCCGGGGATCAGCCCAGCCCAGCGCGCCGCAGTGGCGAAATCAGAGGCGACCCACGCCAATCTGCTGCCCGACAAGCCGTTCAACCTGCCCAAGCTCAACGCCGCCAATATCTATCTGCACTACAAAGCCGATAGCATCGTGGGCAAATCGATGCCGTTCGACACGCTCACCGCCAACCTGACCATCGTGAACGGCGCGATCAACCTGCATCCGGTCAGCTTCGGAATCGGCACCGGCCGGGTCTCGGGCGATATCGCCCTGACGCCGCAACCGGACAAGCTGATCCACGCGGTCGCTACGATCGATGCGGACAACGTGAACATCTCCAAACTGATGAACGCGACCCACGTGTTCAAAGGCGGTGGGTTGCTGCAAGGCAAGGCGAGCTTGAACGCCACCGGCAATTCCATCGCGAGCTGGGCCGGCAACGGCACGGGCGGGCTCGCGCTCTATATGACGGGCGGCAATCTGAGCGACATTCTGGTCTCGCTCTCGGGGCTCGAATTCGGCAATGCCCTCGTCGCCGCCCTCGGCCTGCCGCGCCAGACCGACGTGCATTGCTTCGTCGGCGACTTCGCGCTCAATCAGGGGCTCTTTTCGACCCGGACGCTGCTGCTCGATACCGGCAGCTCGCTGGTTCGCGGCGGTGGCACCGTCAATCTCAAGACCGAGGCGATCAATTACCGCATCGATTCCAAGCCGAAGCACTTCAGCATCGGTTCGCTCCCCGCGCCGATCAATATCGGCGGGACCATGAAAAAGCCGAGCATCGGCCCGGCCAAGGGACCTCTTATCGAGCGCGGAGCCGCCGCTGTGGCGCTCGGCATCGTCGCGGCCCCCCTTGCGCTGATCCCGACCATCCAGTTCGGGGCGAAAGACCCCCACGTCTGCCAGGCGCTGGTCTCGGAGGCGGAAACTCAGTCGCGCGACGGCCGACCCGGACAGGCCCCGCTCGGAACCACGCCCAAGGCGGCACGCGCGCTGAAGGTGCCCGGCGCAAAGCCTGCGGCCAAACCACATGGGCCCACCCTGACCACCCGCCAACTCAACCAGCAGCAACTCCAGCGGAGTCACTGACCCCCCCTGTTGTCACGCTTCGTTCACTGATATGTCATCCCGAGGTCATCAAGCCGCGCTAAGCGGCGTCCTTCGTCACAAGGGGATCACACCATGAAACGCCGCGTCCTGCTCGCCGCCGCACCCGCAACCATGCTGGCCGCCCGCGCCTCCGCCGGCGCGCCGCAAACCCCGATCCCGCTCTGGCACGCCATGGCTGGCGCATTGGGCGACGATCTGCAGGCGCTGGTCGAATCCTTCAACATCAGCCAGGCGAAATATCTCGTCCAGCCGGTCTACAAAGGCACCTACCCGCAAGTGCTGACCGCGACCATCGCGGCGTGGCGGGCGGGCAAAGCCCCGGCCATCGCCCAGGTGTTCGATGTCGGCACCGCCGACATGCTCGCCGCCGGACGCGCGGTGGTCGATGTGTACGAACTCGCCAAAACCACCGGCGTCGATATCAACCCCGCCGATTACATCCCCGCCGTGCGCGGCTATTACAGCCTGAACGACGGCAAAATGGGCGCCGCACCGTTCAACTCCTCGACCGCGACGATGTGGATCAACGAGGATGTGTTCGAAAAAGCCGGACTCGACCCCAAAACCACGCCGCTCGCCACCTGGGACGACGTGATCAAGGCGGCCCGCGCGATCAAGGCGAAAGGCGCCGCGCCGATCCCGGTGATGACCTCGTGGCCGACCTGGGTGCACTTCGAGCAGTTCGCCGCGATCCACAACGTCGAATACGCCACCCTCAACGATGGCTTCGGTGGCCCGAAACCCACCCTCAAGCTCGACACCGCCCCGTTCGAGAAAAACCTCGGCACCCTGCTCGCCATGCAGAAGGAAGGACTGTTCAAATACGAAGGCCGCGACGGTGCGCCCAGCCCGATCTTCTACTCCGGCAAAGCCGGCATCACCTTCGATTCATCCTCGATCTACGGCCAGCTGAAAAAATCGGCCACGTTCAAATTCAACGATACCTACCTGCCCTACCACCCCTCGATCATCAAATCGCCGATCAACTCGATCATCGGCGGCGCCGCCTTCTGGGCCATGACCGCGCCGGGACGCACCACATCCGACTATACCGGCGTCGCCGAGTTCTTCCGCTATATCAGCCGCCCGAGAAACGATGCCGGATGGGCCAAAGCCACCGGCTACGTCGCCGTCACCACCGCCGGTAACGAACGGATCGAAAAACAAGGCTTCTACGCCGCCAACCCCGGCACCGATATCGCAGTCAAACAACTCACCCGCAGCCAGCCGACCAAATACTCGCGCGGCATCCGCCTCGGCGGCATGCCGGAAATCCGCGTGATCATCGAAGAAGAATGGGAACGCGCCATCGCCAACAATACCCCGGCCAAAACCGCACTCGCCCGCGCCCAACACCGCAGCCAGGCCGTGATCGACCGCTTCGCCCGCTCGATCCACGGCTGATGCCGCGCGGTAGGGACGGTGGATCGGAGAGTTCGCAAGGCGAGGGGCGCTGCCCCTCGACCCCGCTAAGGGCAGCGCCCTTAGAACCCTGGAGTTTTAGTCAGGGGAGGGCGATCCAGGTCAGATCCGTCGAGAGTTCCGGACGTCGCCCTCCCCTGACTAAAACTGGTGGATTCCAAAGGCTCCGCCTTTGGCGGGGATCCAGGGGGCAGAGCCCCTTGGCCTTCCTGACACTCCGATCGTCCACCCCCTATCGAATGGCATAAGCGGCGATGGAGCGGCGGACGTTGTTTGGGGGGTGGGTGTTGCCGGCGGTGTTGGTGGCGCCGCAGTTGGCGATCACCGTGTTGTTTTTTCTGTTGCCGGCGTGGCGGGCGTTTGCCGAGAGTGTGCGGGCGACGGATGCGTTCGGGTTGAACACGAGTTTTGTCGGGCTGGCGAATTTCATCGAGTTGTTTCAGTCGGAGACGTATCGGGAGGCTTTGCTGCGGACTGGGGTATTTTGTGTTGCGGTGACGGTGCTGGCGATGGGGGGTGGTCTGGTATTGGCGGCGTTTGCCAACCGGGCGATCCGGGGGGCGCGGATTTACCGGATTTTGTTGATCTGGCCGTATGCGATTGCCCCGGCGATCGCCTCGGTGATTTTCGTGTTTCTTATGCAGCCGCAGATTGGCATGGTGACCAATGTGCTGGCGCGGTTCGGGCTTGATTTCAATTATGCCACTCATGCCGATCAGGCGTTTCTGCTGGTGGTTCTGATCGCGGCGTGGAAGCAGGTGAGTTATAATTTCATTTTCTATCTGGCGGGGCTGCAATCGGTGCCGCGTTCGGTGATCGAGGCGGCGACGCTGGATGGCGCGCGGGGGTTTTACCGGTTTCGCACCATGATCTGGCCGTTGCTGGCGCCGACGACGTTTTTTCTGATCATCGTGAATGTGGTGTATGCCGCGTTCGACACGTTTGCCCTGATTTTCGCATTGACCGCGGGCGGGCCGGGAACGGCGACCGAGACTTTGGTGGTCAAGGTGTATCGCGACGGGATTCTGAACCTCGACATTGGCGGGTCGGCCGCGCAGTCGGTGATTTTGATGGCGATCATCATTGCGCTGACATCGGTGCAGTTTCGGTTCACCGGGAAGCGCGCGGCATGAACCGCAAGCCGGATTATCTGGCGCATATCGTGTTGTTGATCGGCGTTGCGATTTTCGTCTTTCCGTTATGGGTGACGTTCGCGGGGGCGACGCAGTCGGCGGGGGCGATCAACCGGGGCGATATTTCGCTGGTGCCGCATTTGGCCGGCCTGGGGATTTTTTTCAGCGCGCTCGGCTTCGGCAATGCGGCGAAGGGCGGGGTTGCGGTCTGGCACATGCTGATGGTCAGTTTCGGGATGGCGATGGTGATTGCGATCGGCAAGATCGTGATCTCGGCCTTGTCGGCGTTTGCGATTGCGTTCTTCCGGTTTCCGTTCCGGATGGTGGCGTTCTGGCTGATTTTCATCACGCTGATGCTGCCGGTCGAGGTGCGGATCATTCCGACCTATTCGGTGATGTCGGATTTTCATCTGATCAACACGTTCACCGGCTTGACCATGCCGTTGATTGCTTCGGCGACCGCGACATTGCTGTTCCGGCAGGTGTTTCTGGCGATACCGGATGAACTGGTCGAGGCGGCGAAGCTGGATGGCGCGGGGCCGATGCGGTTCTTTTTCGATATCCTGCTGCCGGTTTCGGCGCCTAATCTGGCGGCGCTGTTCGTCATTCTGTTCGTCTATGGCTGGAACCAGTATTTGTGGCCGCTGCTGGTGGCGACCAATGGCCGGCTCGATCCGATCGTCCTCGGCATCGTGCAGATGATCACGACCGATCAGCTGCCGCAATGGAATCTGGTGATGGCAACCACGATTCTCGCGATCATTCCGCCGGTGATGGTGGTGGTGGCGATGCAGCGGTGGTTCGTCGGCGGGCTGACCGAGGTGGACAAGTAATGGCGACGCTTCAGCTTGAGGGGCTGGCAAAATCCTTCGGAAAATCCACGGTCCTGCATGGGATCGACCTGATGTTGGCCGATGGTGAGATGCTGGTGATCGTGGGCGCTTCGGGCTGCGGCAAATCGACCTTGCTGCGGCTGGTCGCAGGGCTGGAGGTGCCGAGTGCGGGGCGGATTCTGCTCGATGGGCGGGACATCACCGATGTCGAACCGGCGCGGCGCGACATTGCGATGGTGTTTCAGAATTACGCGCTCTATCCGCATATGAGCGTGTTCGACAACATGGCCTATGGGTTGAAGCTCAAGGGCGTCGATCGTGCCACGATCAGGACCAAGATCGAGACGGCGGCGGCCACGCTGGGGCTCACGGGTCTTTTAGCCCGCAAGCCACGCGAATTATCCGGCGGGCAGCGCCAGCGCGTTGCGATGGGGCGGGCGATCGTGCGCGAGCCGAAGCTGTTCCTGTTCGACGAACCGCTCTCGAATCTCGATGCGAAATTGCGGGTGCAGGTGCGGGCCGATATCCGCAAGCTGCAGAAATCCCTCGGCATCACCAGCCTGTATGTGACGCATGACCAGATCGAGGCGATGACTCTGGCGGACCGGCTGATCGTGATGCACGAAGGCCGTGCCGCGCAGATCGCGACGCCGATCGAGGTGTTCGACCGGCCGGCGACGACTTATGTCGCGAGTTTCATCGGCGAGCCGGCGATGAATTTCTGTGCCGCCACTCTGGCGCAGGGTGGCACGGCGGCGGTGCTGGCGGCGGGTCCGACGCTCGTGTTCGCCGATGGGCGGCGGGATCTGCCGGATGGCAGCAAGCTGGTCATCGGCATCCGCCCCCAACATGTCACGATCGGCTCCGGCCCGCAGAGCACGATGCTGGCGATCGATCTGGTCGAGCCGCTTGGCTCGGAGACACTGCTGCATGGCACGACGCCGGATGGCAGCGTGTTTCTCGTCCGGGTGGCCAGCCCGGCAACCGGCGAGGCGGTGGTGCCGGTGGTTCTGCCGCCGTCGCATCTGCATGTGTTCGACCCGGTAACGACGCATCGGATCGATCCCACAATTTCGTGAAGCCGAAACCCGCGTTTTGAGCCGGTGCCGTGCCCATCTCTGCGCGGCAACCAGCTTCGCGCGAAAGGATCGGCATGACGCAGGACCATTACGACGTCATCGTTATCGGCTCGGGACCGGGCGGGGCGTCGCTCGCCCAGCGCCTTGCGCCGACCGGCAAGCGGATTTTGATTCTGGAACGCGGCGGCTATCTGCCACGCAGCCAGAAGAACTGGGATTCGCAGACCGTCTTCGTCGATGGCGCGTATCAAACCAAGGACGTCTGGCACAATCGCAAGGGCGATACCTTCCAGCCCGGGTTGCATTATTATGTGGGGGGCAATTCGAAGGTTTACGGGGCGGCGCTGTTTCGCCTGCGCGAGCGTGATTTCGAGACCATCGTGCACAAGGATGGCATTTCCCCGGAATGGCCGCTGAAATACGATGTGTTCGAGCCGTATTACGCCGAGGCCGAGCGGCTGTTCCATGTCCACGGCAAGCGCGGCGAGGACCCGAACGAGCCATGGTCGAGCGGTGATTTCCCTTATCCGGCGGTCAGCCACGAGACGCGGATCGAGGAGCTTTCGGCGAGTTTCACCCGGGATGGTCTGCACCCGTTCCATCTGCCGCTCGGTATTCTGCTCGACGAGAAAGACGGCAAACCGACGCCGACCAGCACCTGCATCCGCTGCGATGCCTTCGACGGGTTTCCCTGCCTGCTGAACGGCAAGGCGGATGCGCAGGTCATGTGCATCGACCCGACGCTGGCGATGTATCCGAACGTGACGCTGCTGACCGATGCCTATGTCGATACGCTGGAGACCGATCCGAATGGGCGCAGCATCACCGGCGTCAATCTGGTCCATCAGGGGGTACGCCAGCGACTATCCGCCGATATCGTGGTGAGCGCGTGCGGTGCGCTGAGTTCGGCGCTGCTGTTCCTGCGGTCGGCGAACGATGCGCATCCGACCGGTCTTGCCAACGGGTCGGATCAGGTCGGGCGCAACTACATGCGGCACAACCAGTCGGTGCTGATGGCGCTGCTGCGCGAGCCCAACGACACCGTGTTCCAGAAGACCCTGGCGGTGAGCGACTATTATTTCGGCGCCGATGACTGGGATTATCCGCTCGG